>DATHTG010000225.1:0-5793 GCA_035463515.1 Candidatus Limnocylindrales bacterium | reverse complement strand
GGCCCGCCGGACGTTCGCGCTGGCGACGGTCGTGGCCGTCCAGCGGCCGACCTCGGCACGGCCCGGAGCGGCCGGGATCATCCATCCCGACGGGACGATCGAGGGCTGGGTCGGCGGCAGCTGTGCCCAACCCGTGGTCGTGCGCGAGGCGCTCCGGTCGCTCACCGACGGGCAGCCCCGCCTGCTGCGGCTGTCGAAGGACGTCCCGGCCGAGGGCCGTCGCGGCGACGGCGTCGTGGAGCTGGTGATGACGTGTCACTCGGGCGGAACCCTGGAGATCTACGTGGAACCGCATCTGCCCGCGCCGCTCCTGTGGGTCGCCGGCACGACCCCGATCGCCGGTGCACTCGCCACGCTGGGGTCGGCGACCGGCTGGAAGGTGACCGTCTTCGATCCGGTTGCCGACCCGGCCGCGTTCCCCGGCGCGACGGTCGTCGCCGACACGGCGCTCCATCGGACCGAGCCAGAGGCGAGTCCGTTCATCGTCGTCGCGACCCAGGGTGTGTGGGACGAGGAGGCGCTCGCGTCGGCCCTCCGGCGCGAGGCGTCGTACGTCGGGCTCGTCGCGTCGCCGACCCGGGCGGGCGTCGTCCGCCAGTGGCTGCACGAGGAGAACGGCATGGCCGAGGAGCGGCTGGCCGCCCTGCGCGCCCCGGCCGGGCTCGACCTCGGCGCCGAGACTGCCGAGGAGATCGCGCTGTCGATCCTCGCCGAGCTCGTGCAGGTCCGGCGCGGCCGCGCGTCGTTCGTCGCCTCGCCGGGGCCGGCGACCGTGGCGGCCGGCCAATCGGTCGTTGCGGAACCGGCCGGACCGGTGGTCGACGACATCGTGCTGCTCGACCCGGTCTGCGGGATGACCGTCGCCCGCGACCACGCCCGGCATCTCGCCGAGCACGAGGGCGTCGTCTATGCGTTCTGCTCGGTCGGGTGCCGGACGTCCTTCATGAAGGAGCCGGGGGCGTATCTCGGGTCGGAGGCGCCGGCGCCGCACCACGGCTGAGGCCGCCTGGGCTGCCGATTTCGGAACGATCGGGCGACCACGCGCCCGCATTTCGGATGGGCCGCAACATCCCACGGGCTCACGCGTTCAACTACCCGGCGGGTCCTGATGAGCTCCCCGTCGCGCTGGAGAGAATGCCGATGCCTCCGACCATCCTCCGCCTCATGCTTCTGGGATGCCTGCTGAGCCTCATCGCTGCGTGTGCTCCGGGACTCGAGGCCACCGCTTCAGCGACGACGCCGCGAGCGACCGGCGAGGCGCCACGGCCCACGCCTGCGACGGTCACGGCTGAACCATCTGCGACGACCCCGCCGCCGCCCACGTACGGGTCGACGCTCACCTGGGTCGCGATCGGCGAGATCCCTGGCATCGCGGACGTGTTCGGCTGGTGGTTCTCCGAGGGCTACCTCGCCCTCGGCGCGGTTGAGGTCGACGGCGACCTGGCGCCGGTCGTGTGGTTCTCCCCGAACGGCACCGAGTGGCACCGCACCGACCTGTCGACGCCGTTCAAGCCGTGTCCCGGCTGGGTTGTCCGTCCGAGTGCGACCGTCTCGCATGGCTGGGCGGCCGGCGGGGGAGCGGTCGTCATCGGCACCGAGTACGTCCCCGACGCGAACACGTGCGGCGAGGAACGGGTGGTCACGTGGTCAACCGGCGACGGGCGGACATGGACGAAGTCGGCGGCCTTCGGGCCCGACGGGCTCGTCGGCAGGTATCCGGTCGGAATCTGGGCGACGCCCGAGGGCTGGGAGGCGGCGATCCAGGAACCGGACGAGACTGTGTCGATCTGGCAGTCGCCGGGAGCCGATGACTGGCACCAGGTCGCGCGGATCGATGGCAGCGTGCGGATCGCGGTGGCGAACGACGGGACGCGCCTCGCGATCGAAGGCGACGTCGGCGAGCGTGCCCGGATGTTCGTGTCGACCGATGGCATCGAGTGGCGGCCGATCGAGGGTCCACCGCGGCCGGACATGCGCGACAACGAGTCCTGGCGCCTGGGGCACGTGCTCCCCCCGGATGGATCGCTCCAGGCGTGGATCGTCGTCAGCGAGCTCGAGACCGGCGACATCCGCTCGACCATGTGGATGTCATCCGATCTCGAGCTTTGGGAGCCGGCTGACTTTCCGATGCCGGTCGTCGGAGGCCTCGGCTACACCTCGGATGGCATCGTTGCCCTCGGCATGGACCCGTGCCGCGACACAGGCGGACCGTGTTTGACGGATCCGCCGCAGTACTTCATCTCGGGGGACGGCTACAACGGGGAGCCGATGCGGAGCGTCGTCGGGCCGTCGTCGTTCGCCGAGGGCCCGGGCTGTGTGATCGGGACCGGTGACTCGGGCGCGGAAGGCGCCGCGACCGTCTACCGGCTCGAGCACTACACGGACGAGGAGGCGTCCTTGTTCCATGGCCTGCGCGACGATGCGAGGCAGTCGTGCGCCCCTATCCGCAAAGGGCTCCCAGCCGGAGCGATCGCCGCGGTCGAGTGTGCCCCGAGCTCGGGCGTCGTGGATCGTGTCGGTGCCTACCGATTCGAGGACGAGGGAGTGATGCTCGACTCGTACTGGGACCGGCTTGCAGAGGAGGGCGTGGAGGCAGGGTCCGGGTCGTGTCCGCGGTCTCCGGGTGACGCGCCCTACCCGACGGAAGACGGGAGCACCGGGCATCGCGCGGGCTGCTTCATCAACCGCTTCGACAACGCGAACTACCGGCTCACGTTCCCGGACTCGCTGACGTATGTGGGTGTGCTCGGAACCGGCGACAACCTCACGAAGGTGCGGGACTGGATCTGGAAAGGAAGCGATCCGGCGACGGAAGCGCCATCCGTATGGCGTGATCCAGGCGGCTGATCGGCTCGTCACGGACTCGAGTACCTCCGCCGTGGCGTCCGACGTCGTCATGACCCGGCGTGGCCCAGCGTGGCGCCGTAGGCTGTGGTCGCCAGGAGGTGCCCCGCATGTACGTCACGCTCGTCCACGTCCACGTCAAGCCCGCGCACGTCGACGACTTCATCGAGTCGATGCGCGCGAACCACGAGTCGTCGGTGCTCGAGGCCGGGAACATCCGGTTCGACGTGCTCCAGTCGGTCGACGACCCGACCCGCTTCATCCTCCACGAGTGGTACATCGACGAGAACGCGGCGAAGGCCCACAAGGACACCCCGCACTACCTGGCCTGGCGGGAGCTCGCCGAGCCGTGGATGGCCGAGCCGCGCACCGGCGTCCGGTACATCGGGCTCTATCCGGCCACGTCGACATGACCGACGCGCTCGGGGCGATCGGCGCCTTCGAGCTCGGGCGGCTGCCGCGGATCACGTTCGGGGCCGGACGGATTGAGGCAGTTCCCCGGATCGTGGCCGGGCACGGGCGCCACGTTCTGGTGGTGACCGGGGGCCGCTCGTTCCGGGCCGGTCCGCACTGGGGCCCGCTCGTCGACGGGCTCGCTCGTGACGGCGTCGGCATCGAGGAGGTGATCGTCGAAGGCGAGCCGTCGCCGGACCTCGTCGACGAGGTCGTCGCCACACATCGCGGACGCGGGATCGACGTCGTGCTCGGGATAGGCGGCGGCAGTGTCCTCGACGCGGCCAAGGCGATCGCCGGGCTGCTCGATGCGCGGACCACGGCGCTCGACCACCTCGAGGGCGTGGGTCGTGGCGTGCCGTACGAAGGGCCGCCCGTTCCGCTCGTCGCCGTCCCGACGACCGCTGGGACCGGCAGCGAGGCGACCCGCAACGCGGTCCTCAGCCGGCGCGGGCCGGGCGGGTTCAAGAAGTCGTTCCGGGACGAGTGGCTCGTCGCCCGCGATGCGGTCGTCGATCCCGACCTGCTCGTCGGACTGCCGCCGCGCCAGATCGCCGACAACGGCATGGATGCGCTCGCGCAACTCCTCGAGTCGCTGACCTCGACCCGGACGAGCCCGATCACCGATGCGCTCGCGCTGGCCGGCCTGCGCTCGGTCCGCGCCGGCCTCGTGCCGTGGTTCGACGCCGTGACCGCCGGCTCCGACGACGCAGCTGCTCGCTCGAACATGGCGTTCGCAGCCCTGGCGTCCGGCATGACGCTCGCCCAGACCGGGCTCGGATCGGTCCACGGGCTCGCGTCGCCGTTGGGCGCGCTGTTCCCGATCGGGCACGGCGCCGCGTGCGGTGCGACGCTCGTGGCGGCGACCCGGGTCAACATCGAGGCGCTCGCCGAGCGTGACCCCGACGGGCGCGGGCTCCGCCGCTACGCGGACGCCGGTCGCGCCCTCGGTGGGCGGGCGGACCTGGACGACGGGGCGGCACGCGCCGGCCTCATCGACGTGCTCGAGGGCATGGCCGCCCGGCTCGACATCGGCGGGCTAGGCCGGTTCGGGGTGGGGGAGTCGGACGTGGCGACGCTCGTCGGGGAAGCACACGGCACGAGCATGCGCACGAACCCGATCACGCTCACCGACGCCGAGGTCGAGCGGATCATCCGGGAGTCGCTGTGAGGCCGGGCGTGCAGGTCGCGCGGAGGTTGTCTAGCGCCCGATGACGCGGATAGCCTCGATCTCGAGCGCCGGATGGGCAGGATTATCGTTGCGGAAGGTCCCAACGATCTCGACCTCGCCCCACCTCGTGGTCGGCTCGATGCAGATCGGCCGCAGCCCGCAGCGGAGTGTAGGCGCGACCAGCTGGTCACGTACGGCGTCCGGGATCACGCCGAGAAGTTCGACGAACGGCGCGCCGCAACCGGGCGGATACGACTCCAGGGCGGACGCGCAGAGCCTCCCACTCCCGTTCTCGATGATGGCAACTCCGGCGACATGGACGCGCTCCCCGTCCAGTTCCATGGCGTCGTCGATCAAGGCGTCGACCGTGCGCTGCGGTCCAGCATCGGCCGGAAAGGGCTCGTCGGGTTCGAGGCCAGGCGTCGGCGCGGGACTGGGGAGCTCGAGCGGCTCCGGCAGCCCCGCGGTGACAACCCCATTTTCGTCCGCGAGGACGGAGACTGCGAAGTCGGCTGACCCGTCGGCGAGGTCGAAGCTCACATAGCCACTATTTGGATCCACGGCAGCGCAACGCGCGCGTGGAGGGCAGGCCGCGTCGCTGTGGCGGAACTCGATCGAGACGACGTCCGCATCGCCGGGCAACGCGGTCATCGCGGCCTCGATGGCCGAACCGCACGTCAACGTCGTCGGGCGCTTCGGATAGGAACAGACGACACGCGGGACCGGGACTTCCGGTGCGGCCGGCTCGTACGTCGTGGTGACGTCGCACCAGTCGCGGAGGAAGGACGCGGCGATGTGGACAGCGGACTCATTCGTGACCTCGAACGACGACTCGCACGTCCAGAGGGTCGTCTCGTCGCGGGGCGACCCAACCGCCTGCGCGTCCGAGACGGCGGCCAGGCGGAACCGGGCAACGTACGAACCGGGCCCGATCACCGGCGGCAGGACGCTCTCGTGCTCCTCCTCCCCCTCGAACGGCAGGTTCGGAACTGGAATCTCCCGGGCGCCGATGTCGTCGTCGCGGATGAGCGTTGCGTAGGTAGCGCAGCCTCCGATCGATCCGCACCACTCGATGGTGGCCGTGGTGAGCGTCAGCCGGGCTGGTCCAGCCGCGCTCGGCAACGGTCGCGGCGAGGGCGGGAGCGCGCTGCCGGACGCCTCGTCCGACGCACGAGTGCTCGACGTCGGCCCAGTGGCCCGATCGGCGCTGAGCATCGGGCCGATTGCGAGGACTGCGACGACAAGCAGGACGACACCGCCGACCGTCGCGAGCGAACGAGAGGCACGCTGAAGTCGAGTCATGAGCCTCGTCCGGGCGATGAACG
>DATHTG010000224.1:0-2549 GCA_035463515.1 Candidatus Limnocylindrales bacterium | reverse complement strand
CGGATCCTGCGCGCTGGACCGATGCGGCCGAGCGTCTCTCGGTCATCCCGGATCCGCATGGAGTCGCGTACGCGCGATGGCGCGCCGCGGAAGCCGCGCTCCTTCGGGACGGCGTGAAGGCCGACGTCGCCGACCCGCTCCGTGACGCGGCCGCCACCGCGTTGCGGCTCGGGGCGTCGCCGTTGCATCGGTCCATCGAGGAGCTCGCACGTCGTGCCCGGGTCTCGCTGGACGCTTCGCCGGCCGAGCCGACGATTGACCGCCCCGTGCGACGCGCGACGCCTGGTGGGCTGTCTGCTCGGGAGCTCGAGGTCCTGCGGCTGATCGCCGACGGCCGGTCCAACGGCGAGATCGGCGAGGCGCTGTTCATCAGCCGCAAGACGGCCGGCGTGCACGTCACGCACATCCTCGACAAGCTCGGGGTTTCGAACCGCGTCGAAGCAGCGATGGCCGCCGGCCGCCTTGGCCTGCTCGGGGACCGCGACGGGGCTTAGATCGCCTCCTTCGAGGCCTCGTCCAGAGCTGCCCGGGTCGTGATCTGGATGGGGACGTTCTTGTCGTCGCCCACGCCGACGTAGATCTCGGCGATCGGCCCGTCCTCTTTCTGGATCCGCTCCAGGCAGCCGAGCAGCCCACCCGGCTCGTTCGCGACGTCGCAGTAGTGAGCCCGCACCACCCGCGCCGGATAACCGTGACGGCGAAGGAGCTGAGCAGCCTCGCGATTCGGGCCATCGTCCTCGTCGTCGTGGTAGACCGCGAAGACGACCTCGCCGCCTCCGTCGAGGTCGTGGCCGCCGGCCATCTGGAGGTTGAACCCCCCGTCCCGGAGTACTCGGAAGACGTCGACGATCCCGCCATTGTCGGCGTTCATCGCGCCAGGGCCATCGGTCGTGGTCACCCTGGTTCGGACCTGCTGGTGCATGCGATGGGTCCTCCGTCGGTGTTGGAGCGTCAGATGCGCCCGTGCCTGCCGATCGTACGACCGCGGGCAAGCGAGCAAGGGGGCATGCCATCGGCCCGGGGTGGGACGTCCCCGGGCCGACCCCCTGGCGTCACCCGGCGCTGCCGGTGAGCTCGGGCTTCGCCGGGGTGACGCCGGTCAGCAGCGACCAGACGCGCCCGACGATGCTGGATCCGCCGTCCCGCGGCGGCCGCGACTCCGCGGCGAGGCGCGCCAGTCGGCGGCGGTCCGCGACCCTGTGGTCCTCGTCGATCTTCGCGCGAGCGACTTCGTACATGATGGCTGGGTGCATTGCTCTGTGGCCTCCTGATGCCCTTGCTCGGGTTCGTCCCGGGCTCTGGAGACCACGCTATGGCCGGGCCGGCCCCGCGCCATCGGGTGGGTGCCTTATTCGCTCGGCCCCGGGTACCTCAAATCGGCGCTGCCCGGGACCTATTCGGCCGGGTTGAGGATCCCGTTGGCGACCTCTTCGGTCGCTTCGTGCGGGCCGAGGGCGAAGAGGAAGACGAGCTCCGAGCCACCCGCGAGGCGACCCCACGGGGCCATGATCAGCGTCTGCTCGTCGGTGCGGATGACGAACGCGTCGCCGTCGGTCGTTCGCTCGCTGCCGGCCTGCAGGCCGTCCTCGAGACCGTCGAGGATGCGCGCCATGTAATCCACCGACGCCGTGTCGCTGGCGCCGGGGAATCTGAAGGCGATCGTCAGGACCTCCTCCCCCTCGCGGGTCGCGACGGCGGCCTGCACGATCTCGATCTCCGCGACGCCCTCGAGTGTGGTGGTCGCCGAATCGACGAATACCGATGCGGCCGTTCCGGCCGGCCGGTACGAAAAGCCCTCGACCTCCGGCAGCACGGCGATGCCGGCGGCGCCCGTCGGCGACGGGCTTGGCGTGGCGGTTGTGTCGCACGCGGCGAGCAATGACGGGGCAACCGCGGCGAGCAGGGTGGTGCGAAGGACAGCGCGGACCATCATCGGTTCTCGAACAGGGAGCCGGTAGGGTAGCAAGGCCGACCGGATCGGTCCGAAGGGCGTCAGACGACCTCGGACCGCGCCGCGGCGAAGCGCGGGATGCCCATCTCGACCATCTCGTCCGACGCTGTGAGGCTCACGCGGAACCAGCCCGGCGTCTCCACGATCGAGCCGGGCAGCACGAGCACTCGGTGACGAGCCAGCCGGTCCGAGAAGGCGACGTCATCGTCGATCGGCGAGCGGGCCATGGTGTAGAAGGTCCCCTCGGGCATCGACGCCTCGTACCCCATCTCCCGCAGTGCGGGCACCAGGACGTCGCGCCTCCGCTGCAAGGCCCCCAGGTCGACCGTCATGCCTTCCAGTTCCGCCAGCGCGTGCTGGAGCAGCGCGTTCGGCCAGGAGTAGCCGCTCGTCATCTGGTGCAGGAAGATCCGGTCGCGAAGGTCGACCCGTTCGGGGCAGGTTGGCGGTACGGCGATGTAGCCGATGCGCATGCCCGGTGCCAGCAGCTGCTTCCCGTACGAGTACGTGATCACCGTGTGCGGGTACGACTCGGCGGGCGAATGCGCCACGCGGCCGTCGAAGGCGATCCGGCGGTACGGCTCATCCGAGATCAACC
>DATHTG010000223.1:0-2796 GCA_035463515.1 Candidatus Limnocylindrales bacterium | reverse complement strand
CAACCGCGGCGCCGCAGCCGACCAACCAGCCGGCGGATCACACCCCGGAGCCGAGCGACACCCCGGACCCGACGGCCACGCCGACCCCGACGCCGTCGTCCGGCCTCGTCCTCCAGAGCCGGAACCTGTACCGCTCGTCGGCGATGGTCCGCCAGTACACGAACTACTGGTGCGTGCCGGCGACCGTGCAGTCGATGGCCAATCTCGTCCTCGGGACGAGCAACAGGACGTATTCGCGGCAGGCATACATCTACAAGCTCACCCGCCAGCACAACCGCTACTCGTATCGGACCAAGGGCAATGACCCGCAGGGCTGGGGCTGGTCGCTGCGCTACTTCACGCGCGGTCGGCCGTACTACCCGCACGCATTCACGAACAAGGACAGCGCGATCAAGTCGATCGCCGCGACGATCGCCAGGACGCGTCACCCGGTGGGAGTCACCGTCTACGGCGGGACGCACGCGTGGGTCGTTCTTGGGTATCGCCAGACCTATGACCGGAGCGAGCCGTCGAAGAAGACGCTTCTCGGGTTGTACGTCAGCGGGCCCCTTGGGACGACGCGCGACAAGTGGCCGTACAAGTACATGACCGTCGCCCAGTTCCGCGAGGTGTTCACCCGCTACCACGAATGGCAGCGAAAGGTGATCTGGGAAGGGAAGTGGGTCGTCCTCAGCGAGTGACGGCTCGCCGCTCGGCCCTGTCGGGCTTCGCTACGATGGTCCGCGCATGTATGCGGTCATCATGGCCGGCGGCGGGGGCACGCGTCTCCATCCCCTGAGTCGCCCAGAGCGCCCGAAGCCGTTCCTGCCGTTGTTGCCGAGCGGCGAGACGCTGCTCGAGGCGACCGCACGCCGGCTTCCGACCCATGACATCACGGTCGTGACCGAGCGCCGGTACGAGCGGCTCGTCCGCGACCTGCTGCCCGACGCCCATCTCCTGCTCGAGCCGATGGGCCGCAACACCGCCGCGGCGATCGCCCTCGCGACGGTCGCCATCGACCGGCCGGACGACGCTGTGATGCTCGTCGTGCCTGCCGATGCCTATATCGAGCCCGAGTCGGAGGCGTCGTACTCGTCGGTCCTTCGGACGGCCGAGCGCCTCGCGACGGACGCGTTCGACATCGAAGACCCTCTTGTCACGTTCGGGGTCCAGGCCTCGCGCCCAGCGACCCAGTACGGCTACCTCATCCCGAAGCTCGAGACGAAGGGTGAGGTCGACGGCCTGGTCGCATACCAGCTCGACCGGTTCGTCGAGAAGCCGAGCCTGGAGCAAGCCGAGCTGCTGTTGAAGGACCCCGGGGTCGCCTGGAACGCCGGCATCTTCCTTTGGCGGCGCCGCTCGATCACCGCCGCGCTCGGCAGGTTCACCGGGCTGCTCCAGACCCTGCGGCCGATGGTCGGCGCCCCGATGCTGCTTGAGTCCGCATACGAGGCGATCCAGCAGCCGAAATCGATCGACCACGCGGTCATGGAGGGCGCGGCGAAGACCGGCCGGGTCGTCATGGGTGCGATGGACGTGGGCTGGTCCGATCTCGGGTCGTGGACCGCAGTGCTCGCCGCGCTTGGCGCCCGTGGCGAAGGGTCGGTCATCCAGCCAGGCGAAAGCGCGGAGGTCGACCGTGACGATCTCGTCGTCCGTCGTGTCGACGGTCGGCTCGGGGTCATCGTCCCACCCGAGCGCGGTAGCATCACGGCCGCGCAGCCGATCGCGCTGCTGCGTGGATCGGCGCCGGACATCGACGTCGTCGAGTCGCTCATCGAACGGTGTGCGCAGGCTGGAGGCTGAGTGTCCGCGACCGCCGGTGTGATGCAGCCCACGACGATCGTCTTCGGCACCGACGGGTGGCGGGCGCGCATCGCAGACGAGTTCACCTTCGAGAACGTCCGACGCTGTGCGGACGGCGTGGCCGCCTACGTCGAGGCCGAGGGCAGTACAGCACGGGGCGTGGTCGTCGCCTATGACCGACGGTTCGCCTCGGAGCACTTCGCCGCTGCGGCTGCCGAGGTGCTTCTCGCGCGCGGCATCCCGGTCGCCATCGCCAGTCATGCCGTACCGACCCAGATGAGCTCGTACGAGGTCGTCGAGCGCGGTGCGGCGGCGGGGATCGTGATCACCGCGAGCCACAACCCCTGGGTCGACAACGGCTTCAAGGTCAAGGCGCCCAGCGGCGCCGCGGCAGGACCAGACATCCTCGCCACCATCGAGGCCCGGCTCGCGATCAACGGCAGCGAGCCCATCGAGCGCCGCCCGCTGGCCGACGCCGAGGAGGCTGGGCTCGTCGAGCGGTTCGACCCATACGAGGGGTACGAGCGGTTCGTGCGCAGGACCGTCGACCTTGACGCGCTCCGCGCGGCAGACATCTCGGTGCTCGTCGATCCGCTGTACGGCGCCGGGTCCGGATGGCTCAGCCGACTGCTGGCCGGTGGGACGATCCTGGTGCACGAGATCCACCAGGAACGGAATCCGTACTTCGGCGGACTGAACCCCGAGCCGATCCGGCCGAACGTCGATGAGGCGTTACGGCTGATCGCCGACGGCGGCTACGACCTCGGCCTGCTGCTGGACGGCGATGCGGATCGGGCGGGCGCTGCGGATGAACACGGGACGTTCGTCCATCAGCTCCAGGTCACCGGCTTGCTGATGTACTACCTCGCCGAGCATCGCGGCTGGCGCGACCCGGTCGTCGTCAGCGTGAACAACACGTCGATGGCGGGACGGCTCGGCGAGCGCTACGGGATCGCCACGCATGAGGTGCCGGTCGGCTTCAAGTTCATCGGCCCGGCGATGATCGAGACC
>DATHTG010000222.1:0-4253 GCA_035463515.1 Candidatus Limnocylindrales bacterium | reverse complement strand
TCGGTCTCGGACACGAGTCGGAATCCGGCTCGCGTGAACAGCGCGACCGAGCGCTCATTGGTCGGTCGGATACGGGCCCGGAGGCTTGTCGGTGGGAGGGCACGGTCCTCTCGTGCGCGCGCGATCGCCTCGCGCAGCAATGCGCCGCCGACGCCACGCCCTCGCGCATCGGGCGCGACCGCGATCCCGACCTCGACGGCACCATCGTCCGCGCGATCGAGCCGGACCTGTCCGACCGGTTCCCCATCGACGGTGCCGACCAGCAGTCGATCGGTCGTCGACGCAAGGCGCTCGCCGAACCAGCGACGATGCTCGTCCGCCTCTATCGGGTCGGGCGCGAAGCCAGCGGCGCGCGTCACCGGATCGTTCGCCCATGCCAGCAGGAGATCCATGTCGTCCGGCCCCGCGTCGCGCAGCTCGACGCGCGGTCCGCTCGTGCCACGGATCGTCGACACGATGCCATCGGCGATCCGCTGGCTGGCATCGCCCGGCCGGAAATGCCGGGCGAGGAACCGCTCGCGAGCGCCCGGATCCGGCGGAGCCGGATCGGCGAGGGCGGCACGGAGCGCCGCGACGTCACGGACCGGACTGGCGACACCGGCCTCGACGTACCCGAGCCAGTCGGCTGTCGCGTGCCCCGCCGCGATGAGATTCGTCGTGCCGGCGGCGACCGCGTCCGTCAGCACGGTCGAGTGGAAGCCGAGGTGCGCGTCCGCTGCTCGAAGCAGCCGGAAGAGGTCGATGTCGTGAACGACGGTGATCGGCGGGGCGGGGTATCCGCCCGCCTCGGCGAGCCCCGTGAGGAGCGCACGATACGGCCCTTCGTCGTTCTCGCCTGGATGGAGCTTGATCACGACATGGACGCCGGGCAGGGGCCCGTCGAGGATGCGCCCCATCGCTTCCGCGATGTGGAACCGCCAGGCGAGGACGTGGTTCGCGGTCGAGAGGACGATCATCCGGTCAGCGGCGTCCACATGGAGCGACTGGCGGACCGCCTGCCGATCGTCCTCGGCCGACGGGTCGCCCTCGTCGCGGACGACATCGAGTCGCGGCGATCCGCTGACTTCGACCTCCGACCGCTCGTAGCCTCCGTACTCGAGCAGGACGTCCCGCTCGTACGGCCCGTAGAGATATGTGCGGTCGGGGATGACCAGGCCCGGGTGGCGACGGTGGCGGTAGACCGGGTGAGTCGGGTAGATCACGCCGTGTTGGATGGCGTGGACCGGGATCGCGGCAGCGCGCCCGGCCGCGACCCACGGTGTGCGGATCCCCTCGTGGTTGAGGAACATCGCGCCCGGCTTGAGCTCGTCGAACAAGCGCCGCGCGGCACGGGTCAGCCGGTCCTGGGAGACCAGCCACGATCCGGAGATCTGCTCCAGTCGATCGAGCACGATGGGCGCGAGGTCGACCCCGTCGACGTCGAGGCGGATCCCCTTCGCGTCGCGCAGCCTCTCGACGACCTTGCCAGCGTCCGACGGCGGGTCGTCCTCGGTCCACTTGCGACGGATGTAAGAATCGGGGATCAGCCGCTCGTCACCCTCGATACGGGACCAATCCTCGTCCCGGCGCAGATCAAGCTCGAGGGCGACGTTGACCAGCGGCACGTCGCGCCCCGCGAGGGCACGCATCACTGGCGCCAGTTGCGGATCCACAAGTCCCGCGGCGTCGCCGTCGTCCACGACCTGGAACACGCGCGGGTGCGAGACGATCACGACCGATCGACCCGCGTCTGCCGCGAGCCGCGCCACGCGTTCATCGAGCACAGCCATCCGGTCTTGGAGCGATCGATCCGGGGGTGTCCTCCGCGCGGTGGTCGCGACAGCCGTCCGAGGGCCCTGCCCGGACAGCTGCCGACGGATGCGGCGGCCCACGCGCTGGACAACTGACGCGGAGGCTGCGGATGGCTTCGCCTTCGACGCCGGCGCGGGCGCCGACCGGGGTGCGCCGACTTCTGGTTCCTCGATCGCCACCTCGAGGTGCTGCCGGGTGACCGCGACCAGCTGTCGTGCGACCGCGACCAGCGTCGCCTCGTCGCCGGGGATCTCGATGCTGTCGACATCGCGCGCGTGCAGCTCATCGAGGATGGCCAGCCACAGCCGGTGCTCATGCACCAGGTACCAGATGAAGGGCCGCTGGCGGAACCACCACGAGACGCCGCCGACCGTCATCCGATCCGCGACTCCAGTCGCGTCTTCCCAGGCCTCCAGACGGTCCAGCGCGTCTCGGAAGAGGTCGATCCGGGCGAGGATCGGCGCGATCACGTGTCGGAGCGGGATGACGTGGGCGGGATCGCTGGGCCGCGGCGTCCACGCCGTATCCAGCGCGACGACCAGGAGGTCGGGCTCGGCGGGCGGCGCCGCCTCGACCGACGGCACCAACACGAGCCGGCGGACGGTCATCGAGCGATCGTGATCCGTGTGCCCCGCGTCTCCTCGTGCGTCTCGAACGATCGACGGGTCGGCAGCAGGGGTTCCACGTGCCGCAGCAGTTCAGCGACCCGGTGCTCGAACGTATGTCGGGCCAGGACCGCGGCTCGTGCGCGCTCGGAGTGCCTGGCGCGCGCAGCCGGGTCGGCGAGGAAGCGATCGATCAAGTCGCGCAGCTCGTCCGGCGTCTCATACGACACGATGCCGCCATCGAACTCCTCGGCAAGCCCCTCGATGCCGTCGCTGACCACGAACGCGCCGGCGGCCGATGCGTCGTACAGGCGGTTCGACAGGAAGCCCTCGCGCTGCATGTCGGGCCAGTGGTCATTGAGCACGATGTCAGCCGACGCGTAGTAGCCACCGACCTCACCGTTGGGGACGTAGGTACCTGCCACGTAGCGCGGATCGAGCCGCTCCGGCGTCCACGCCTTGCCATACACGGCAAGCTCATGGTCGGTCGGCAGGAGATCCTCGAGGATATGCCGCCGGACGCCGCGCGAGTTGGCGACGAACAAGAGCTCGTGGTGCGGCCCGGTCATACCGGGGTGGAACCGCTCGGCGTCCGTCGCCTGGTGGAACGGAAGCACCGGGATCGAGACCTGTGACGCCATCCAGCCGGCGAAGCTGTCGGACGCGACGAGCACCAGGTCATGCGCCTCGTACGCCTCGACCGACGCCGCGTCGGGGTGGCTGATGTGCCACATCACCTCGATCCGTCCTGGGCGTTTCGCTGCGACGCCGCGTCCGAGCAGGTGGATCGCGATGTCGTCGCGCGCGGCCGGCCAGGAATCCCAATCCGGCTGGAGGTGGATACGCGTCGGATGGCCGGCCCGCTCGAGGCCACGCTGGAGGTCGCGCGCGAAGTGGAGATCGCCCCAGCCCGACGCGACGTCCCACGACGGGACCGCGATCCTGATCCCGACGCGGGTCGCCGCGAGCCAGTCCTCGACCAGCCGACTGACCGATGCCGTTTCGAGCGGTCCCGGCTGCAGGACGGCCACCTTCCGCGCTCGCTCCCGGAACATCTCGGCCTGCGCTGCATCCTCGACAGCGACGATGTCCAGGTCGTCGACCCAGTCGTTGGCGAGCCACGGTTCGATCGAGTCCGTCACCCAGCCGATCCGGATAGCGACGTGGGGAATCGACCGGACGTCGGTGGATGGGTCCGTGACAAGGACGGCATCCGGCGTCGGCCGGGGCAAGCCACGCGCGACATCCCAGCCGTCGCGCTCGAGCGCGGGCGCGTCCCCGACCACCGCCAGCCGGAACGGCTCGCGGGTCCAGGAACCTCCTCCCCGGATCGCCTCGCCGAGCACGGTTCGGTAGAGCCGCGGGCCCCAGATCCCGACGAAGCGGTCGCGGTTCGCGCGAGAACGCGCGCGGAGCTCCTCGAACGGCCGAAGATTCCGCGTGGATGACTCGTGATGCCAGAGCGCCGCGCGGCCGTCATAGACGAGGCGGACGCCGGCGTCGCGCAGCTTGAGGCAGAGGTCGACGTCCTCCTGGCCGTAGTCGTAGCCGTCGGAGAAGCCAGCGACCGCTTCGAAGGACGCGCGGGGCACGAGAAGGCAGGCGGCCGTCAACGCCGGCACGTCGCGGACGGCCATCGCCCACTCCGTGGTGGCGTCGTCGCCGGCACCGAGCGGGACCGGCATCGCAGCCCCATCGTCGAGCCGGAAGGCGACACCGCCGTGCTGGAGTGACAGGTCGGCGAATCGCTTGCCGGCGAGCGGGACCTCGCGCCGTGGGTAGATGAGCCGTGGCCCCACGGCGGCCGGGGCCTCGGCGAGCGCCGTCTCGACCATCGAGCCGAGCCAACGAGGATCG
>DATHTG010000221.1:0-3179 GCA_035463515.1 Candidatus Limnocylindrales bacterium | reverse complement strand
CCAACCTGTCGGGACCCTCGCGTCGAACCGGTTGTTGGCGAGGACCAGGTCGACCAAACCCGGCGCCGTGTGCGCGACGAGCGCTGCCACGTGACCGGCGAGGTCGAGTCCGGTCGTCTCGCCGTCTTGCGTGGCGACGTTGCAGACGTACAGACGGGTCGCCGTCGCGGTGCGTACTGCGTCGCGGATGGCCGGGATGAGCAGGCTTGGGAGGACGCTCGTATAGAGGCTGCCGGGCCCGAGCACGACAAGGTCCGCCTCGGCGATCGCCGCTACTGCGTCGTCCGAGGCGTGGACGTCATCGGGAGTCAGCCACACGCGCTCGATCCCGGCCGTGCGCATGATCCGGGACTGGCCATCGACCGTGTCGCCGGTCGCTGTCATGGCGTGGAGCGTGAGCGGCGTCGCGGTGACCGGCACGACCTGACCGCGGACGGCAAGGATCCGGTTGATCCGGCGAACACCTTCCTCGAAGTCGCCGTCCTCGATCGCAGTCATCGCCGCGAGCAGCAGGTTGCCGACAGCGTGGCCGGCCAAGCCTGGCGCGTCGCTGGTCGCCCCGAGCAGACCGTCAGCCGCCGGGAATCGGTACTGAAGGAGTTCGTTCATGAGGGGTTCGGCGTCCGCGAGCGCCGCGATGCAGTTCCGGATATCGCCCACGGGCGGGATCCCGAGCTCCTGCCGGAGGACACCCGACGAGCCCCCGTCGTCCGCGACCGTGACGACGGCGGTGAGGTTGCTCGTGTGTTCCTTGAGGCCCCGGAGCAGCGCCGACAGCCCGGTCCCACCGCCGATCGCGACGACCTTGGGGCCCTTCGCGAGGAAACGTTTCTGGTAGATGAGCTCGACGAGGGGCTGGTCCGCGTCCGGAAGGCGCAGCGGATCGGTCATGACCCGGATGACCCGATACGATCCGAGCGCCACCAGCGTGGCGCCGACGGCCGCGACGATGAACCCGCGGAGCGGGAACGGCAGGAACTGGAGCGTGAGAAGGTCGATGACCGCCCCGAGCGGCCCACCGGGCTCAAGGTCCCGCGATACCTGCCGGAGGAAATGCGCGAAGCCCACGGCGAGCAGCAGCAACCCGAGGAAGACGACGATCAGCCAGCGCTTGACGCCGATACCGGGCGTCAGCCAGCGGCGCAGGTTCACCCCGGCAGGCTCCCGCTCACGTGCGTTCGAGCTCGCGGTGGAAGACCGCGACCGGCCCGAAGTCCCGTTCGCGCAGCCATTCGGCCAGCACTTCCGCCAGCACGATGCTGCGGTGGTAGCCACCGGTGCAGCCGAGGCCGATCGTCAGCCGAGTCTTGCCCTCGTCGACGTAGGCCGGGATCGTGAACTCCAGGAACTCCTCGAGGAGCGAGATGAATCTTCGGGCGGCCGGCTGGCCCATCACGTAGGCGCGGACTTCGGGTGTCAGCCCGGAGTGGGGCCGTAACGCGTCGACGTAGTACGGGTTCGGGATGAAGCGCACGTCGAACACGAGGTCGGACTCGAGCGGGATCCCGAACTTGTAGCCGAACGTGATGAGCTGGACGGCGAGCTGGTCGGGACGCGCGGTCGTCGCCAGCTGGGCGAAGAGCCGCTCGCGGAGCTGGCGGAGCGACAGATCCGACGTATCGACGATCACGTCGGCCTCGTTCCGGATCGGATCGAGGAGGCGCCGCTCCTCCGCGATCGAGCTCGCGATGCCGCGCTCGTCGGCGAGCGGGTGGCGGTGGCGTGTCTCGCTGAAGCGTCGGATCAACACATCGTCACGGGCCTCGAGGAAGACGATGCGCGGCACGATGCCCCGGCCCTCCAGCGCCCCGCGCATGGCCCCGAGCGACACCTCGGGGTCGCCGGCGCGGACGTCGACCACGATGGCCACCCGAGCGAACCGCGCCTGGTCGTCCGCTACGAGCTCGGCGAGGTCTGGCAGCAGCTCACCGGGCAGGTTGTCGACGACCGTGTAGCCGAGATCCTCGAACAGCTTCGCCGCTGCGGTCTTCCCTCCCCCGGAGAGGCCCGACAGGATCACGACCGCCTGCTCCGCGGGCGTCTCCGCCACGGGGTCACCGGCCGTCTGCGTCATCGGCCCGTCCGTTTGATGAACTGGTAGGTCAGCTCATACAGGATGTACATGGTCGCCCCGAGCGCGAACGGGCTCACGAGGTCGCCGCCCGGCGTCGCCACGGCCGAGAAGATCGCGATCCCCAGGATCACGTAGCGACGCGACGTCCGGAGTCGCTCCGAGGTGATGATTCCGACCCGGGAAAGGCCGACGAGCAGGATCGGGAACTCCATCACAAGCCCGAAGGCGAGGAACATCGTCGTCACGAAGTCGAAGTACGGTCCGGCCGCGATGTTCGCGACCAGCTTGTCATCGGTGAAGCCGAGCAGGAACTGGACCGCGTACGGCAGGACGAGGCGCGCGATCCCCACACCGAGCGCGAAGAAGAACAGCGCAAGCGGGATCCACGGTCGGACGGTGCGTCGTTCGGCGGCGGTCAGACCTGGCGCGACGAACGCCCAGACCTGATACAGCAGCACGGGCATCGCCAGGATGATCCCGATGACGAGCGCGATCCGGAGCTGGATGGCGAAGCCGTCGCCGGGGCCGAGGACCTGTGCCTCGCCGTTGGGCAACGGCGCCAGCAGGAAATCCCGGACAGGTTTCGAGAAGTAGAACCCGATGACGGTCCCGACCGCGATCGCCACGACCGACCGGATCAGGCGGTCGCGAAGCTCGGTGAGATGGACGACCAGCGACATGACCGAGACATCGGGCGTGCCGCTGCCGCCCGACGCGGGCGGAGGCGTGTCAGTCGTGATGACCCCGGAGGCGGGCTCGCGAAGGGCGTCGGCGTCGGCCATCAGGGGCGCGCGGCGCCGAGGCTAGTTCGTGCGTGAGGCCGGCTCGCTCGAGGCGGCGGGCGCGTCGACCGCGGGCGGGTTCGCAGGTGGGGACGCCGGCGGCAACGGGGACGTGTCGACCTTCACCGAGTCGTTGATGTCGGACGAGGCCTTCCGGAACTCGCGGATGCTCTTGCCGATCGACGCGCCGACCTCGGGCAACTTGCCCGGGCCGAGGATCAGCAGCGCGATGACGAGGATGATGATGAGCTCGGGAGCCCCGATGTTCGGCATGTGTTCAGGTCCCTCTGGTACGGGCGGCGGCTAGGGTAGCACAGGGAGTC
>DATHTG010000220.1:0-2589 GCA_035463515.1 Candidatus Limnocylindrales bacterium | reverse complement strand
GATAGGTGCCCATGTCGGCGAGCGACGCCGTGTCCGATCCCAGCGCGAAGCTCGGCAGCCGGAGCCCGAACCGCATCAGTGCCCGCCCCCGCCGACCGCGGTGCCCTTGACCACCTCGGCCATCCGGCCAGCCGGCGGCGTGTTCCGGCTGCGACCGATCACCGCAACGCCGTCGACGAGCACCATCGACACGCCCGGCAGGTCGCCGTTCGCGAGCGCGCCGAGCGCGTTCGCCGCGACCGAGCCGATCGGCGCATCCACGATCGCCAGGTCCGCCGCCTTCCCCACTGCGATCGTGCCCGTGTCGAGGCCATGGACCCGCGCCGTGTTGCCGGTCGCGAACGCCACGACGGTCTCCGGCGCGATATCGCCAAGCGACGCGAGGTGGGCCATCAAGCGCAGGATGCCGAGCGGCACGACGCCCGTCCCCGATGGCGCGTCGTTACCGAGGACGATCCGGCCGAACGCGCGGGCCTTCGCTGCTTGTTTCAGCGCGTAGAGCGCCGTGCGTCCGTTCCCACAGTGGACGAGCTCCAACGCGATCGCGGGATCGCCGCTGATGAGTGCGTCGAGATCGGACTCCGACAGCGACGTCGTCCCGCCGTTGATGTGCCCCGCGATATCGGGCTTCGCCTCGAGGACCGCGTCCGCGCCGATCGCGTTCGATCCCGGGATCGACGGGCCGCCGGTATGGAACGTCGAGACCATCCCGTGCGCCCGGGCCCACGCGACCATCGGGGCCGCGTCCGCGCCGGTCTTCACCGAGCCCAGCCCGATCTCGCCGATGAGCTTCACGCCGCCTGCGGCCATCTCCGCGAAGTCGGCCTCGACCAGCCCCTGCTCGAGGATCGGCGCACCGGCCCGGACCTTGACGCCACCCGGCCGGAAACTCGCGTAGGCCTTGGCGACGGCGATCGCGAGCGCCTTCAGCCCGACGACGTCCTTCGGCCGGCCGGGAACATGCGGCTCGCCGGCGGAGATCAATGTCGTCACACCACCGTGGAGCTCGGATTCGATGAAGTCGACCGTCCGCTGACGCGGCGTGAAATCGCCGATCGTCGGGTGGGCGTGGGAGTCGATCAGGCCGGGGATGACCGTCGTCCCGTGCGTGTCGATGACGGTGTCGACGTCGTCGTCGTCCGCGACGCTGTGCCCCACCGCGTCGATCCGCCCATCCGCGATGAGGATCGAGTCGCCGTCGATCAGTGGCGCCTCGACGTCACCCGAGACGATCTGGCCGATACCGGTGATGAGCGTGCGCATCGCGAGGCCTAGCGCAGCCCGTCCTCGCCGACGACGTCGGCCGCCGCGAGCCCACCGATCCGCGCATGCGGTCGACCGGCGCTGGTCACGGCCAGCGCAAGCAGCAGCTCGTCCGCGCCCGGCGCGTCGGGGACCGAGATGGTGACCGCGTCGAAGTGCGACCGGACGAGCATCGCCTTGATGTGGTGGACCGGGATGTCGAGCGTGGCGCCCATCGCGCCGCGCTTCTTGACGGACGGCAGGATCGACACGCCGCCGGTGAGCGACCGCGTCGGCTGGCCGAACTTCGGGTGAAGGACGGCAGCCACATGCTCCAGCTCGCCGTGCTCGCCGACGATGCCGCCCTTGCCGTAGGCCTCGACGGGCGCCCCGAGCGCATCCTGGCAGCGGCGGGTCAGCTCGTCGCCCATACGCTCGCCGAAGTCGATCAGCTCCGCGAGGTCATCCGACCATCGACCCGCGTACGGGTTCGTGCAGACCACGGCCACCGCCGCGCGCCGCAACGGCGTCTCGAGCTCACGCTCGCCGTCGAACAGGATCTCGTCGCGGAACGTCGCCCACTTCCGGATACGGATCGCCACGGCTGCCTCCTCCGCTTGCCGATTCGTCCGAGCAGTATGCCGTTCGAGCCGGTTCGCGGGTGAGCGCGGATGGCCGAACGGCTTACGCAGTGACACCGTTCGGCACTCGCCGGCCTCGCTCCTACGGCCAACGGTCTCCTCGGAGGCGTCGAATCGACCATCGCCATCGAGCGTGACGAGGCCGACAGCCTCGTCGCCCGCAATGCTCCTCCACGCTACGCGCCGCTCGTGGCAAGCGGCGGACTTCTCATCGGATCTTCGCGCCCTCGAGATCGGGCTCGCCCAAGGCCCCGGCCCGGTCGGGTCGACGTGAGTCGGTCGGCGGCCTGTCCGCCGGGCCGTCGGTCACATGAGATACGGACCGATGGCCGTCGCGCACGGGAGATCGCCCGCCTACGCTCGGTCCAAGGAGGGCTGTTCCCATGCGTCGTCCCAAGCGTCATCTGACCGTCGCGGCCGCCTGCGCCGTGTTCGCGATCGTGCTGTTCGCAGGCATCGCCGCCGCTCAGACGTTCGGCGACAAGCTCCGCTCCGGTGACACCGTGACCGTTCCCGCCGGAGAGACGGTCGCCCACGATCTCTACATCTTCGCGGGTGCGACTCGCATCGAGGGGACCGTCGACGGCGACCTCGTCGCGACCGGAGGGGCGATCGACGTGACCGGCACGGTCACGGGCGTCGTCCTTGCGGCGGGTGGCACCGCCACGATCAACGGTACGCTCGGCGGCGATGCCCGCATCGCCGG
>DATHTG010000219.1:0-4976 GCA_035463515.1 Candidatus Limnocylindrales bacterium | reverse complement strand
CGTTCACCGGCCACCTGCACGAAGAGCACGTCCCGGGCGTCCGCGCGTGGCTCGACCGCGCCTGACGGAGCCGACTCGAGGGTGACCAGCGCGCGCGAACCGCGATCGGCGACGCCGGTCGTCGAGGGGCAGACGGAGACGACGCCTTGGGATGTGGCCCTCGAGCGCCTCGAACATCCAGCGCCGGGGCAGAACCACTGGCTCGCGACGGTGCGTCCGGATGGCTGGCCGCACCTCATGCCGATCATCGCCTTCTGGATGGAGGGGGCGTTCCACTTCCTCGCCGGCGAGGGAACGCGGAAGGGCCGCAACCTCGCCGCCGACGACCGCTGCGTCATCGGGACCGGGAACCTGACGATGCCGTCGATGGACGTCATCGTCGAGGGGCGCGCCAGGCGCGTCACCGACGAGGCCGCGGTTGGCCGGCTCGCGGAGGAATTCGGTGGCGAGGGCTGGCCGCTCGAGGCCCGCGGCAGCGACCTCTACGGCCCTCACGGCCCGACCGCCGGACCGCCGCCCTACGCGATCTACCGGCTGGAGCCGACGAAGGTCTTCGCCCTGCCGGGGATGTTCGGGATGTTCGAGACCGACCAGCCGCACAAGCCGACCCGCTGGACGTTCGCGAAGGACTGACCACCCAGCAGCGGTCTGATCCACCACCGCAGGGCCCGGCGGGCTACTCCGGATCGCCCGATTCGCGCTCGCGAAAAACGGCGAGGTATTCGTCGCGCAGGCGCTCGAACTTGGCGAACAGTTGGACCGACTCCGGCGAACCGGGCTCCACGTGATCGAGCTGCCGCTCGACTGCTCGCCAACGATCGAGAATGTCGGCAGTCCGCGGCGCCGCCTCGGACTGGTCGATGGGCTCGATGTCCGTCCTGCCATCTGTCGCGATACGCGCCCATCTCTCCTGCTGCTCGGTGAACTCTGCGAGCGCCTGTGCCACGACTCGGACGGATCGCGCAACCTCGTCGAACCGAGGTTCTCCCGGAGGGATGCGGCGCTTGTGTCGTTCTAGCTGGCCGACTTCGGTCAGCAGTAGGAAGATCGCATCAGACGCGGCCCTGAGGTGCTCCTCGATCCTGGTTGCGTCGCTGCTCATGCTCGTCCTCCGGCAACTGCCTCGGATTGCGGCTACTGGGGCGGCGGCTCCTGGGACACGTCGACGCTGAGCTCGTAGATCCCGTCGTCGTCGTCCTCGTCGAACACGATTCGGAACTTCGCCCGGAGCGTGCTGCCGTTGCCCTGGTCGACGATGAGACTCTGGTTCGCCGTGATCTCCGCGAACGACGGCAGGCGCCGAAGTCATCGACGCGTACGATCCGGTCGTTGCCGCGATCCGCGATCACGAGCGAGCCGTCGGGGGCGCGTGCGACGGCGACCGGATCGGCGAATTGGTCCTGGCTCGATCCGAGCGACCCGTACACGTCGGCGATCGAGTCGCCGCTCAGGAGGACGATCCGGCCTCGGCGGGCGTCGGAGACGAACAGGTCCGCCATCGGTGCACCTTAGCGGGCCGGCGTCGCGATTTCACCTGGCATCGGCTACCCGGAAACCGTTCGGCGCGTCGGCGTAAGCAGAAGGTCCTCTTTGCGACGCCTGGGGCACGGTTCGTGCGGTAGGTGACCTTGATAGATGGAGCACCGGACATCGCGAAGCGCCTGGCCGCCTGAAGCCGTCCGCAGCGCTGAGCGGTCGCTACCCATCTGAACTAGAAACCGAAGGGGACCGTGCGCCATACTGCGCGCTCCGGGGTTACGGCACAGAGGGGAAACGAAGCCCAGGTGACTGCGGATCTGCGGTCCAGCCTGCCGGCGAGGCGCACCCGGCTGATCGGCCGCCAGACGGAGGTCGAGGCCGTTCGCGAGCGCCTCCTGCACGGCGACCGGCGGGCGGTGACACTGACCGGGGCCGCAGGCACGGGCAAGACCACACTCGCTCTCGAAGTCGCGCGGTCCGTCGAGTCGCTGATGGCCGACGGCGCCTGGTTCGTCGACTTGCTGGTCGTGCCGGATGTGGAGTCCGTCCCCCGCGCGATGGCGACGGCCCTCGGCCTCGTCGACCAGGATCGCCCGCTGCTCGAGGCGCTGGTCGACCACCTCGCGGCCCGCCAGGCGCTGATCGTCCTGGACAACTGCGAGCACCTGCTCCCGGCGCTTGGGGCGGTCGTCGACGCCCTGCTCGATCGTGGGCCCGACCTGCGCATCCTCGCGACGAGTCGCGCCACCCTCCGCGTTCGCGACGAGTCGGTGTATCCGGTCGCCCCCTTCGAGCTCCCGCCGCCGGATGTCGAGGATGTCGGCCGCCTCGCCGGCTTCGAGGCGATCCAGCTGTTCGTCGAGCGCGCGAGCGCGGTCGACGCGGGTTTCGAGCTGACGCTTGCCACGGCACCCGCCGTGGTTTCGATCTGTCGCCGGCTCGACGGCATTCCGCTGGCCATCGAGCTGGCGGCTGCCTCCACCGCTGCCCTGTCCCCGGCCGAGATCGACCGGCGACTCGAAGCGACAGGTGTTCTGGGCGGCACGCAGGCACCGGGGGCGCCGGCCCAGCGCACGATGGAGGCGGCACTCGACTGGAGCCACGCGCTGCTCGACGGCGAGGCGCAGACCCTGTTTCGCCGGCTGTCAGTGTTCGCCGGCGGCTGGTCGCTCGAGGCGGCCGAGCACGTCGGCTCGCTTGGCGCGGCGGGAGCGTCGGTCGTGCCGGCTCTCGCACGACTCGTCGGCCACTCGCTGGTCGTCCGGGAGAGTGACGGCGCCCGCAGCCGATACCGGATGCTTGCGCCGATCCAGGAGTACGCCGCGCGCCACCTCGCCGCATCGGACGAGCTCGGGCCGGCCTCACTGGCGCATGCGACGTTCTTCGTCGGGCTCACGACGAGTCCGTACGCGAACGTCGGGCAGTGCCTGCCCGAGGACCTCGACCGCGTGGCCGCGGAGCACGAGAACGCGCTCGCCGCGATCCGCTTCGCGACGCAAGCGGGCGTCGTGCCGCTCCGGCTGGGTCTCGTCATGAACCTGATCCCACTTTGGCGGGTCCGCGGACATCTCCACCTCGCGGTCGATCAGCTCCAGGCTGCGCTCGGCATCACCGCAGACGACTCGTACGAACACGCGGTCGTCCGAGGGTTGCTGGCCGAGTTCTTCAACGTGCTCGGTGAGTACGACGCCGCCGACGAGCAGGCCCGCACTGCCGAGACCCGCTTCGCCGCAATGGGCGCCCACCTGGGCACCGCCACGATGCTTGCGCAACAGGGGCTGGCGGCCGCCGGCCGCGGTGAGTTCGAGGCGGCGTTGGCCGCCTACGACCGAGCCAGACCGATGCTCGAGACCGCCGGCAACGACCTCACCTGGGCGTACTGGGAGGCGGCCGTGGGCAGGTTCGAGCTGGGGCTCGGCAACCTGGCGGCTGCCGTGGAGCACCTCGAGGAAGCAGATCGGCGGTTCAGGCTCATTCCGTCCTGGTATCACGGCCGGACCCTGGCGATGCTGGGCGTGGTGGCGCACCGGCGCGGCGAGGTGGCGCGGGCGACGACCCTGCTCGCCGAGGGCCTGATCTCGCTGCGCGCGTACGGTGCGACGGTCGACGCGATCGGCTGCGTCGAGGACATGGCCCGGCTCGCGGTCGACCAAGGGGACGGCCGGCGAGCGGCAACGCTCCTTGCGGCCGCCACGGGCCTGCGCGACGCAACCGCGGCAGCGGGATCCGTGCCCGAGCGCGTGCAGCTCAGCGCCGACGTCGACCGCGTCCGGTCCGCACTCCCGACCGCCGACTTCGAGGCAGCGTGGGCGGCCGGGGTGGGGATGACGCTCGACCAGGTTCTCGACTTCGCTACGGCGAAGCGGAGCGCACCGCTATCGGGTCGTGCTTCCCCCGGCGGCGACGCGCTGACGCCGCGCGAGCGCGAGATCGCCGGCCTCGTCGCCCTCGGCTTGTCGAATCGCGCCATCGCGGACCGCCTGGTGATCGCACCGGGGACGGTCAAGATCCATGTCGAGCGGATCCTGGGCAAGCTGGGCCGCACGTCTCGGGTGCAGATCGCGACGTGGGTCCACGCACAGCCCGACCGCGACGGCACGGCTCCGTCGCTCGCCCAAGATATGCCGACCGGCAGACGACTGGCATGAGTCCCCTCCCCTAGCGTCACGCGCAGTCGGTCGCCCCTGACCGGCTCCATCGCTGGGGCACAGCGCGAACCTCCGGTGCGCGATGTTCGCCACGGTTCGGCGATACGCCTCCCTGCCCGACGCCACGGTCGCTGCCGTGAACGAGCGGACGAACGAGATCAGCGCCGTGCTGGCATCGGTTCCAGGCTCGGTCGACGCCCTCCTGATCCGCACCCGCGAGGGGTTGCTCCTGCTGCAGGTCGGCCCGGATGAGCCGTCACTCATCGAGGCCGGGCGGCGCTTTCGGGCGTGGGTCGACGACGAGATCGAGGGGTTCGACGCGGCCGGCGAGCCGGATCTGTGGAGTGGTCCGGTCCTGACGGGTTCGCTGCCCGTACCCCACCAACGAGGAGGACGAGATGCAACCTGACCTGCGGAAACTCCTGGGCCTGCTCTCGGGGATCGTGACGGTCGCCCTGCTGGCCGGAACGGTGTTCGCGGGCGCCGTTCACGCCGCCCCGACTACCTCGAAGACGACCGTGAGCTCCAACACGTCGGTCCCGATCCCCGATTGGGCGCCGCACGTCGATGGGGAGACGGGAATCGGCGACTCTCCGATCGAGGTCTCAGGCCTCCTCGGGAACATCACCAAGGTCACCGCATCGCTCTACATCAGCCACGACAGCACGTCCGACCTGGATGCCGGGATCATCGGGCCGGACGGCTCGACGTTCGCATACCTGTTCGACTGGACGGGGACCCGCGGCAGCGGTCTCGGCACGAGCTGCGCCGACGGCGACCGCACCACCTTCGACGACGCGGCGGCGGCCTCGATCGAGGCCGGCTCATCGCCGTACGCCGGCACCTATC
>DATHTG010000218.1:0-8168 GCA_035463515.1 Candidatus Limnocylindrales bacterium | reverse complement strand
CCTCGCTCGCCGGGCGCTCCGGCCGCTCCCCATGGATCTGCCCGAGGTCCCGGCCGACCATCAGCCGGACCAGCCGGTCCGGATCCAGCTCGGCCGTCCGTTCGGCGGCGACCACCCGGCCGTCCTTCATCACCGTGACGCGGTCGGTGATGCGGAAGACCTCGTTCAGGCGATGCGAGATGTAGATGAACGCCACGCCCTTCTCTGCGAGGCGTCGCATCACGCGGACGAGTCCGTCGAGTTCGGCGTCGGCCAGGACCGCAGACGGCTCGTCGAGGACGATCAGCCGCGCGTCGCGTGAGAGCGCCTTGGCGATCTCGACCATCTGCCGCCGCGCCACGCTCAGCGTGGCCACTCTTACCGTGGGATCGAGGTCGAGCCCGAGCCGCTCCGCCACCACCGCGGTGTCCTCGGCGAGCTTTCGGTAGTCGACGACGCCCAGCCGACGCGTCGGCAGTCGGCCCATGAAGATGTTCTCGGCGACCGAAAGGTGCGGCGCGAGCGACGGCTCCTGGTAGATCACGGCCACACCGCGGCCGATCATCTCGCTCGGGCCGGCCGCTTCGACACGCTCGCCCCCGATGCGGATCTCGCCGCCGTCGCGTGCGTACGCACCCGCCAGGATCTTGATCAACGTGGACTTCCCGGCACCGTTCTCCCCGACCAGGCCGTGGATCTCGCCGGCCGACACGTCGAGGTCGACCGCGCGCAAGGCGTGCACGCCGGGGAAGGACTTCTCGATTCCGCGCATCTCGAGGACGCGCGGCGGGGACGAGCCGACACCGTCGGTCATGCCACTCCTCGGAGCGGTACCGGGAACGTGGCGGAGGAGATTGCCACGTTCCCGATCCGCGATCCGGCCCGGTAGGCCGGGACTGCTAGAAGCCCTTTCCCAGCCACTCGTCGACGTTCGTCGCGTCGATCGTGTTGGTCGGCAGGACCCATTGCTTCTCGACGGTCTCGCCCTTGAGCAGCTTGGCCGCCGTCTCGCAGGCTTCCTTGCCGGCGTTGTCGTACGTGAAGGTCACGACGATCTTGCCGTCCTTGATCGCCTGGATGGCCTCGTTCTGGCCGTCGATACCGACGACTTTGAACTCGTCCAGCCGATCGGCGGTCTCGAGCGCCGCGACGACGCCCAGCGCCATCGCGTCGTTGTGGGTATAGATGACGTCGACCTCACCGGGTCCGTGTTTCTGGAGCAGGTCGTTCATCGCGGTCAGCGCGTTCTCGCGCTTGTAGTCGGCGACCACGCTGTCGACGATCTCGACCTTCGGGTCGTTGGCCGCCAGCCAGTTGACGAACTCGTCGTGACGATCGGTGGTTGCCGAGGCGCCGGCCGTGCCCTGGATCTCGATGACCTTGCCGCCGCTGCCGCCAAGGATCGTCTTGCTGACGTACTCGGCCGCTGTCTTGCCGATGAGCTTGTTGTCGGCACCGATGTGCTGGGTGACCTCGACGTCGACGCTCCGATCGAGCGTGATGACCGGCACCTTCTTGTCGAGTGCGCGCTTGGCGGCCTCGGTCAGGCCGGCCGCGGTGTTCGGCGTGAGCAGCAGCACGTTGACCGGTCGGCTGACGAACTCGTCGACGTGACTCGACTGGACCGCGTCGTCACCGAGCGCGTCCGAGACGAGCGTCTGCGCGACCGGGTTGCAGTTCTCGGCGACCTTCTTGTTCTGATTCGTCCGCCACTCGTCGCTGCCGTTCGCTTGCGAGAAGCCGATGACCTGCTTCTGCGATCCGCCGCCGGCCGGCGCGCCCTGCGAGCACGCAGCCAGCACGACCACCGCGATGACCCCGAGTGCGCCGACCTGTCGCTTCCAGACCATCCGTTGATCCCTCCTGCCCTGGTTGGTTCGGTCCGTGCTCGCGATCGCGTCTTCCGACGCGACCTCGCCGTCCCGGACGTCGACGGCGACCCTCGATCCACTCCCCTCGATCAAGGGCTCACCTGCCTTCCTCCTGCCCTCTCGTCCGCCGTTCCAGGAGGACGGCGCCGAGGATGATCAGGCCTTTGGCGATCCGCTGCGAGAACGGCGGGACGCCAAGCAGGTTGAGCAGGTTGTTGACCGCGGCCACGATGCCCGCTCCGACGAGGGTCCCGCCGATGCCGCCAGAGCCGCCGAACAGGCTGGTCCCGCCGATGACGACGATCGCGATCGCGTCGAGCTCGAAGCCCTCCCCCTGGGTCGCCTCGGCAGCCCCCAGGCGGGCGACGACGATCAACGCCGAGAGCGCGGCGCAGAGGCCGCTGATCACATAGACGCTGAAGATCACCCGCCTCGTCGGGATGCCCGACAGCCGCGCCGCCTCGAGGTTGTCGCCGACCGCGTACACCTGGCGACCGAACGTCGTGTACCTGAGGACGAACCACGCCAGGAGCGCGATGCTCATGAACATGAGGAAGGGGACCGGCAGCGGTCCCACCGACCCGGTCCCGATCCAGGCGATGTCGGGGGCGGCTGACCCCGCGCGGATCGGCTTGGCATCCGAGTAGGTCAGCGTCACGCCCCGGGCGATGACGAGCATCCCCAGGGTCATGATGAACGGCTGGATGCCGCCCTTCGTGATGCCCAGGCCGTTGATCGCTCCGACCACTCCGCCGAGCGCGAGCGCGAGCACGATCGCCAACGGCCACGGAACGCCGCCTGCGAGCATCGCGGCGTAGCCGATCGCGACGATCCCGAGGATCGAGCCGACCGAGAGGTCGATCCCCGCGGTCAGGATGACGAACGTCATCCCGATCCCGAGGATCCCGGCGATGGAGGCCTGCCGAGCGACGTTCGAGAAGTTCTCGAACGTGAGGAAGTGCTCTGACTGGGTCGCCCCGAGCGCGATCAAGAGGACGAACGCGACGAGGATCCCGCTGTTTCGGACAACGCGTGCCGCCCGCGCCCGCATCTCGGGCGTCCGGCCGGTGCCGGCCGCTGGGCGATCCCCGACCGCCCCGGCGTCCGTGGTCACGCTGCTGTCCGTCACGTCGCGTCCATCGCTCAACGCGCCGTCCATCCACCGTCGATCAGGAGCGTGACGCCGGTGATGAGACTCGCGGCCGGTGACGCGAGGAAGACGACGGCGCCTGCGACGTCCATCGGCTCCCCGATCCTATGGAGTGCGGCGATCCGAGCGCGCACATCTGCCTCGAACGCCGGGTCTGCGAGGGCAGCGGATGTCCCGTCCGTCCGGATGAAGGTCGGCGCGACGGCGTTCACCGTGATGCCGTACTCACCCCATTCGACCGCGAGGCACTTGGTCAGGTGCGCCACTGCCGCCTTCGACGCGCAGTAGATCGCTTCGGTGGGCAGCGCGATGAATCCAGCTTGCGAGCTGAGGTTGACGATCCGTCCGCTGCCCTGACGGATCATGACCCGTCCCGCCGCCTGGCTGGCGAAGAACGTGCCCTTGACGTTGACGGCCATCGTGAGGTCGTAGTCCGCCTCGGTCACGTCCACGGCGAGGTTCTCGGGGCCAAGGCCGGCGTTGTTGACGAGGATGTCCAGGCGACCGAATCGGTCCACCACCGCGTCCACGGCGGGCTCGATCTCGGAGATCCGGGTGACATCCATCTGGACGCTCATCGCCTGGCGGCCCATGGCCTCTATCTCCGCGACGAGATCGTCCGCTGTCCCGTCCCGCCTGAGCCCGAGCGCAACGCTCGCACCCGCATCAGCGAGCGCGAGCGCGATCGCACGACCGAGTCCGCGGGCAGCCCCGGTCACCAGGGCGGTCTGCCCGGTGAGCGCGAAGCTTGGATACTCCGGCACCTGCCTCCTCCCGAAACGGTCGGCCCGCCTGCCCGGGCCTGGATAGGCTTAACGATGAGGCTTATCGATAGCGCTTAACGTTTGCGCTTGACGCTAAGCGTCGGGAGGATATAGTCACGCGGACAACGGAGTCAAGACCGTTCTGACAGGAGGGCAGCGACGCGTGGAGAGGCCCCGGCCGAACGCGTCGACGGTGACCCTGCGCGACGTCGCCCAAGGTGCTGGCGTCTCGATCACCACCGTCTCGCGCATCCTCAACGGGCGCGAAAGCGGTGTCCCCATCCGGGATGAAACGCGGCAACGAGTCCTCTCCGTCGCGGCAGAGCTCGGCTACAAACCGAACCTCCTCGCGCGTGGCCTGCGCGGCAGCCGGAGCTCGCTCCTCGGGGTGATCGCGCGCGACATCTCCGACCCGTTCCACATCCAGATCCTGCGGGGCGTGAACGAAGTCTCGCGCGAGCGCGACTACCGGCTCTTCCTCGGTCACGTCGACTACCGGCCCGATCTGGCACTGTCATATAGCTCGATGTTCGAGAGCTCACATGCCGACGGGATCATCCTCATCGGCGACATCGAGGGCGGCGAGGCGTCGTTCGAACAGTTCGCCCAGCAGCACCGGTACGCGATCGGCGTCACCGACCGGACCGCCCGGCGACAGATCCCGGGCGTGTACTCCGACGGCGTCCGTGGTACGCAGCTTGCGATGGATCACCTTTGGGACCTCGGTCACCGTTCGATCGTCTGCGTGTCCGACAACCGGACGTACGACGGGCGACAGCGGATCGACCTGTACGAGCGGTTCATGAAGGACCACGGCGCCGCCGACCGGATCGGGGTGTTCGTCACCGACCAGGACCCCGGGCCGGCGCTCGAGCTCGGCCGTCGGATGTTCCGCGACTGGACCGACGGTCACGCGCCGCCCTCGGCGATCTATGCCACGTCCGACACGACCGCGATGGGCCTCATGGAGGCGGCGTACGAGGCCGGGGTCCGCATCCCGAACGACCTGTCGATCGTCGGTTTCGACGACATCGACCTTGCGGCATTCACGATCCCTCCGCTGACGACGATCAGCCAGGATGGTGTCGAGATGGGCCGGGTCGCTGCGACGATGTTGTTCGACATGATGGATAACGGCCGCCATCGCTCCGAGGTGGCCGACGCGGTCCTCGAGCCGCGCCTCGTCGTCCGGCGCTCGGCCATGCGGATCGACTGAGTCAGCCAGCCACGGTCGCTTCCCGAAGCGCGGGCGGCGGAGACACGCCGTGGCGGTAGAACTCGAGCGGCTCGGGCGAGAGCGGTGTATCGCCGCGGATGAGATCGGCCGCCTTCTCCGCCAGCATCATCACCGGCGCGTAGATGTTCGCGTTGGTCACGTACGGCATCGCGGACGCATCGACCACCCGGAGTCCATCGATACCGTGGACCCGCATCGTGAGCGGATCCACGACCGAGAGCGGGTCGACGCCCATCCGGGCCGTGCATGACGGATGGAGTGCCGTCTCGGCGTCCCGTGCCACCCAGTCGAGGATCTGCTCTGGGGCCGCGACGCCGGGACCGGGTGACGTCTCACCCCCGTTGAACTCGTCCATGGCCGGCTGGTTGAGGATGTGCCGCGCGACCTGGATCGCCTCGACCCATTCCCGCCGGTCCTGGTCGGTCGAGAGGTAGTTGAACAGGAGCGCAGGGTGCTCCCGCGGGTCGCGGCTCTTGAGCGTGAGCGTCCCCCGGGCATCGGAGTACATCGGCCCGACGTGCACCTGGTAGCCGTGACCCTTGGCGCCCGCCGTCCCGTCGTAGCGGATCGCGAGCGGCAGGAAGTGGAACATCAGGTTGGGATACGCGACGTCCTCGTTCGAGCGCACGAACCCGCCGCCCTCGAAGTGGTTCGACGCGCCAGGCCCAGACCGGAGGAACATCCACTGCGCGCCGATGAACGGGCGCCGCCAGAGCTGGGTCGCCGCCGGCTGTACGGAGACCGGCTGGCGACTCTGGTACTGGACGTACACCTCGAGGTGGTCCTGCAGGTGCCGCCCCACGCCGGGTAGGTCGGCCAGGACCGGGATGCCGAGGGCGTCGATCTCATCCGCGGGTCCGATGCCCGACAGCAGCAGCAGCTGCGGGCTGTTGATGGCGCCGCCGGCGAGGATCACCTCCCCGGCCGTCAGCCGGTCGACCCCCCCGCCGCCGCCGAGGCCACGTGCGACTTCGACGCCGATGGCGCGCGACCCGTCGAAGAGGAGCCGGGTCACGAACCGGCGCGTCCAGACGGCGAGATTCGCGCGCGTGCGCAGGATCGGGTGGAGGTACGCGCGCGCCGCGCTGAGCCGTCGACCGCGATGGATGTTGCGGTCGAACGGCGCGAACCCTTCCTGGCGGTAGCCGTTGACGTCGTCGGTCGATGGGTACCCGGCTTCCTGCGCGGCCTCGAAGAACGCCGTGAACAGCGGGCTCGTCGCTGGACCCCGTTCGAGGACCAGCGGGCCATCGTGGCCACGCCACGGATCGTCGGCCGCCGCGGCCAGCGCCGTCTCCATCCTCTTGAAATATGGCAGGCAGTGGGCGAAGTCCCACGTCTCCATCCCGGCATCGGCCGCCCAGCGCTCGTAGTCGAGCGGGTTGCCACGCTGGAAGATCTGGCCGTTGATGCTCGACGACCCGCCGAGCACCTTCCCGCGAGCGTGATAGATCCGCCGGCCGCCCATGAACGGCTCGGGCTCCGATTCGTACTGCCAGTCGTAGAGCGGGCTGCCGATCGGGAAGGTGAGCGCAGCGGGCATGTGGATGAAGGGATCGATCCGCCAGTCGGCTCGCCCGGCCTCCAGCACGAGGACACGGGTGTGGGCGTCCTCCGTCAGGCGATTCGCCAGCACCGACCCGGCCGACCCGCCACCGACGATGATGTAGTCGAAATGAGGCGATGCCATCCGGCCTCGATGCTAGCCGCTTCGCGAGTGCTCCGGCAGTCCTACCGGCGCCGGGCATCCTCGCCAGCGATGCCGCGCTCCGAGAGGGCCGCCGCGAACCCCTCGAGGTCCTCGACGGCGACATAGAGGGCCGGCGTCCGGAAGATCCGCATCGTCGGGACGCGGTCGCGGAAGTCGAGCCGGACGCCGCCGCGTCGGGTGCCGGCGAACGAGAACACCCCGTCGCGGATACCCCGTCGGATACCGATCGCCGTGATCCAGAGCCACGGGCCTTCGATCCGCCACCTGACGATGTTCGCGGCCGGCGTCCGGAGACTGCCGAACCCGAAATGCGCGTCCAGCTCCTCGCCGAGGTCGACGTGCGCGTTCTCCGGCGTGGCGCCGAACAGGAGCCGAAGGAGCGGCCGCGATCGTCTACCGAGTCCGATCGGGAAGCGCCGGACGCTATCGCTGTCGGTCATGCATCCGAGTCTCGCATGGACGGGCGAAACGGAGGTGGACCGCTTGCCTGCGCAGTCCACCTCCGCCGCGTCGCCCTAGCTCTGGCGGATCCGCCTGGTCGTCGCCGCGAAGGCGACGGCGAAGGCCGCCACGCCGAGCACGAGGGCGGTCACGAGCGTCGAAGAGCTCGATGGTGCCGCGCCTGTACCGGCGATCGTGTCGGTCGGAGGCGCCGTTCCCGCGGCAGCACCGGCGGTGCCATCCACAGCGACCACCGCCTGCAGCGCGTTCCCGCCGACAGCCGGCGAGGCCGCAGAGCCGACGGCGAACACGCTGTACGCGCGGCCGTCCTCGATCGTCACGTCCGCGAGTGGCAGCGCCACGGTCGTCTCTCCCGCGAGCCGGACCTCGAGGTCATATGTCCCACCTGGCAGCTCCAGGTACCCCGTGGCATCCGGGTAGGCGAGGGCCTTGACGACCGCCTCATCGACGCCCGAGCCCGCCGTCGCGATGTCGACCGCGGGCGCGTCCGCGCTGAAGTGGACGACCCGCACCTTTGCGGCGGACGCGATAGGTGCCGGCTCGTCTTCGAGGACCTGGGCGGTGATGTCGGCGAGGGCGCCGGTCGCGGCGACCGTGTAGGCCTTGCCGGCGGCCACGGTGACATCCGCATCGATCACCGGGTCGGCCGTCGTGCCCGTGGCGTAGACCTTGACGTTGTGGTCCCCGGCGGGGATCTGGAGGTAGTCCGAGATGGTGCCGAAGGGGACGTTCGTCAGGGCGTCGACGATGGCGTCGTCGAGGTACACGTCCACGGCGGGCGCATCCGGTGAGGCGTGGAGCACACGCACGTCGGCTGTGTCCGCGGCGGCTGCGGCACCGGTCGCACCGAGGAGGAGCGCCGACGCGATGAGCGGCGCAACGAGACGATTGAGGCGAACCACGATGAGGCTCCTTTCGATCGGGACCCATCGGCGCGTCGACCGATGAGCATTTGTCCACCGTTTGTTCACGGTATGGCCGGAGTATCGGCGCC
>DATHTG010000217.1:0-5982 GCA_035463515.1 Candidatus Limnocylindrales bacterium | reverse complement strand
GTACCTCCTCCCTGTGGTGGGCATCGTGCTGGGCTTCCTGGTCCGGCGCGAGCCGATCGATGCCTCGCTCGTCGCCGGGACCGCCCTGGTCATCGCGGGAGTCGCGCTCGTCAACGGGCGCTGGGGTCGACGGCGCTTGTTCGCTCCGGCACCGCAGCCGACGAAACCCGCCTGACGGCGGCGCGGGCGACGCCCCTCAGCCGCCGATCGCCAGGAGGACCGCTCCGGCGACGATCAGCGCCGACGCACCGACCCGTCTCACGAGGTCGCCGCGGTCGACCGCCTCACCGAGCCGCACAGAGCCCCATCCGGCCGCGAACACAGCCGCTGATTCACGAAGCGGGGCCACGCCCGAGAGCGGCGCGATGCTGAGCGCCCACAGGATGAGCATGTACGCGCCGAGGGTCAGCCACCCGCCGATCGCCGCGGAGCGCAGTCGCTCACGACCTCCGGCGAAGACGTCGCCGCCGGCCACGAGCCGGATCCACACGACGAGGATGACCGCGCCGGTGACCCACAGGATCGCGGCGTAGGTCACCGGATCGATGAGACGAGTGCCGATCCGGTCGATGGCGGTGTACGACGCGATGCTCACACCGGTCGCGAACGCGAATGCGACCGATGGGTCGAGGCCGTGGCCGCGGAGCGCCTGCCAGGGACGCTGGAGCAGCAGGAAGCCGACGAGCAGGAACGCGACACCGATCGAACCGGCGACCCCGAGTCGCTCTCCAAGGAGGCCGACGCCGACCGCCACCGCCAGGAGTGGTGCCGTCCCGCGTGCGATCGGGTACACGACCGACAGGTCGCCGCGTCGGTAGGCCGCCGACAGCAGGATGAAGTAGACCGCCTCGATGACGCCGGAGATCAGTGAGAGAACGACCCCTTCGACCGGCAGCGGTGGCTGCCCGTCGAGCCACCATGCCACGATCCCGGCCGGCACGATCCCCACGGACGCCGCGAGGAGGCCGACCGTCGCAGCCCGGAGTGGATCGCCCGCGGTCTTGAGCCGGACGTTCCACGCGACGTGGAGTCCGGCACTGACGAGGACGAGCGCGATGACGATGGCGTCCACGCCCGGACGTTAGCGGCCGAGGTCCCTCCGCTGCATGCCCCACGCGCCGGCCCCGAGCGCGACGACGATGATCACGATCGACGCGACGATGCCCGTGGGCTCGATGATGCCGACCATCGGTTGGCCGAGCTGCTTCACGATCGACAGATCGAGGACCTGGTCCGGCAGATCCAAGGCTGGGCCGAACAGGTCGAGGACGAGCGTGCCGATCGCGAAGACGGCCGCGACCGGCGCGGCGATCGACGAGCGGACGAGGCCGCCCGCCGCGAGCCCGACGGCCGCGAAGGCGACGGCGACCAGCCCGAGCAACGCGACCCCGACCACGACGTGGTCGAGCGACCCGCCGGCGGCGACGATCGCTGCGACGACGACGACGCCGAGCACGGTCGTGGCGAGTGCGACCGCAAGGAGGACACCGAGCGCACTCGAGAGATACCAGCGCCGGCGGCTGATCGGGGCTGACAGGACGGTGTCGACGCGTCCCTCGCTCTCGTCGGACGCCCAACCGGCGACCGCAGTCGCCGCCGCGATGCCGAGCATCAGCGCCGCGAACCCGTAGAAGGCGAGCTGGAGCAAGCCGGACGGTTGCGAGATATCGATGTCGGGATAGAGCTGGCGGATGAGCTCGGCCATCTGCGGGAGCTGCCCGATCGCCTTGCTGAAGCCCTCGGCCGACGACGCGATCAGCGCGGCGTAGGCGCCGATCCCGAGCCCCCAGCCGATGGCCAGCGGGGCGCTGTCGGAGAGTTGCCGAGAGAGTGGTCCACGCGTCCCGGCAGCGAGGCCGGGCAGCCGCAGCCAGGTGAGTGCGAGACTGCGCCCGATGTCACGTCGCTCGAACGCGACGACGCCGACGCCCAGCAGGATGACCGTCACGATGGCGAGAAGCCCGACGGACGGCCAGTCGGTGACACCGGCCAGCGGTCGGTGCCCGGTCGTCCAGCCGAACCACGTCAGTGGCGAGAGAGCGTCGATCGTCTCGGACAACGTCCCGTACGAGGCGACGAGATAGCCACCGAACAGCACCGCAAGCGCGATCCCGAGCGCCCGCGTGCGCCCGAGGATCGGCGCGCTTGCGAAGGCCACTGCGCCACAGGCCAGCATCAGCATCCCGGTCAGGAGCGAGAAGCCGGCTGCGTCGGCAAGAGCGATCTCGTCACCTGGCAACACGCCGAAGCTGCGCCCGGCGAGGTAGATGCACAGCGTCATCAGCAGCATCGCGACGACGAGCGCTGTCACGTGCCCGGCGAGCTTCTGGAGCGCGATCGAGCGGCGACCGTTGGGCGTCGACGCAAGCATGTCGAGACTGCCGCGCGCAGCCTCGCCGACGAGCGTCCCCGACAGGGCGAGGACGGACCACAAGCCCAACAGGACCGGCAGGAAGTTGCCGACGCGCCACGAGATGAAGCCGCCCAGCGTGTCGATGTTGATCGGCTCGCCCAGGAGGCCGCGCATCACGGCCGGCAGAGCCGTCATCTGGGCGACGAGCTGTGCGCGCGCCTCGGACGTCGTGAACTCGGCGCCATACGGAGCCGCCGTCACGAACATGAACAGCCCGCCGATGCCACCGACGACGAGGGCTGTCCGTCGGCTGTCACGGACGGTCTTCGCATAGATCGAGGTCAGGCCCATGACCCGCGACCACGGCATGGAGCGGGACGCAGGCAGGACGGGCGCGTCAGCGCGCATCGGCCGATCCCGCGGCGACGCGCTCGTGCCCGTGGGCGCCGTACTGCGCCAGGAACACATCTTCGAGGTTGGGCTCGCGGCTCACGACGTCCACCAGACCGTGGGGCGCTGCGGCGGCGATCACCGATCCGATCGGGCCATTGACCCGCATCGCGACGGTGTTCCCAGTCGCGATCACCTCGGTGACGCCATCGATCGTCTCGAACAGGACGGGCGCGACCGGGTGCGCGAACGACAGCTCGACGTGGTGGAACGCCAATCGACGGATCGTCTCGGTGCGATCCACCTGGACGAGCCGGCCCTCGCGGATGATCGCCACGCGGTCGCAGGTCCGATCGACCTCGTCGATGATGTGGGAGCTAAGGAACACCGTGCGTCCCTCCCCGCGGGCTTCGCGCACGATCTCGAAGAAGGTCTGCTGGACGAGGGGATCCAGACCGGATGTCGGCTCGTCAAGGATCAGCAGGTCGGGGCGATGCTGGAGGGCAACGATCAGGCCGACCTTCTGCTTGTTGCCCTTCGAGTACTCCTTGAACTTTCGGCTTGGGTCGAGGTCGAGCCGCTCGACCAGCTCCGCTGCATAGGCCGCATCGACGCCACCGCGCAGGTTGGCGAAGTACGTGATCGTGTCCGCGCCGGACAGCCTGTCGTATAGGTCGAACTCGCCCGGCAGATAGCCGACACGGCGATGGATAGCGACGGGATCGCGTGTCGTCTCGATGCCGAAGATCTCGGCGCGCCCGGCCGTGGGCCTGATGAGGTCGAGCAGGACGCGCATCGTGGTCGTCTTGCCTGCCCCGTTCGGCCCGAGGAACCCGAAGATCTCGCCCGCCTCGACGTCGAGGTCGACCTCGGTGATACCTCGATGGACGCCGTAGGTCTTCGTCAGCTTCTCGGTATGGATGACGGCGGTCATGCCCGTTCCTTCCTGCCGGTCCGTCCGGCTCCCTCGCGGAGGAAGCGGTCGACCACGGCCGGGACCTCCCGTTCGACGAATGCGAAGACATCGCGGAATTCCTCGAGCCGGGCGCGCGATGCGGGCGGCCGGTCGGCCATGGCCTCGAGACCTCGTTCCGCCATGAGGCGGAAACGGCGATAGATGCTTGCGGCGCTCTGCAGGAACGACTCGAACGTCTCAGGCGGGGCGCTGAAGTACTCGCGCCGATCGCCGCTCCGCGTCGTGCGCTGGATCATGCCGGCGTTCGCCAAGAGTCGGGCGGTCCCGCTGATCGCCCCGCGGCTCGCGCGAAGGGCCTCGGCGATCTCGGCGGCGGTCTGCTCCGGGGGCTCGCAGATCAGCAGCCAGCCCCACATCCGGCCGGCCATCGGGGTCATCCCGTAGGAGGCGAGCATCTGGCCCATCTCCTCGACGAACCGGCTCTCGTCATCGGTCACTCGTCGGAAGCTACGACGTTCAGAAGTTTCAGTCAATACTGAATGTTCTGTAGGAGTTCAACGGACGGGCGCCGCCCCGGCCGACTGGCGCCTAGGCGACCGGCGACGTCCGGTCGGTTCGCTCCGCCCGATCCTTCAGGGCTCGGAGATGCGCCTCGACTCGCGCCTCCAAGGATCGCCGACCGAGGCGGACGAGGATGTCGGTCCATCGGTCGATCGGTTCGAAGGTCGCCGCGTGGATCACCCGGGTGCCCCCCGCGATCGGTTCGAGCCGCCACCACCACTCACTCTGGAACCCGGACCCGGTCACCCGCAGCCGGAACACCGACTCCGGCCGTGCTTCGAGGCTCTCGACACGGGTTGCCTCGCGGAGCAGCCCGAGCCGCGTCGTGGCCGTCCGCGTCGCGGCGGCCGCGGGCCAGGATGGCGCCGCCGGCCCGAGTCGGAGCTCGGGGAACAGCATCGACCACGCACCGGGATCGTGGAGTGCCGCCCAGACGACCCGTGGCGGCGCCTGCACGAACACCCGCCGCTCGACGACGCCGTCGCCGCGCAGGTGATCGCCCGCACGGCGATAGCCGACCTCGGGGTCCGGGCGGACGGCCATCGAGCTCAGACGCCGATCGGGTGCCAGACCGTCTTCATCTCGAGGAAGACGGCGATCCATTCGGGACGTTCGGCGGCTCGATCGTCGAGCCAATCGAAGCGGGCATCACTGACGCCGCGCGGTCGGCGCGCCACGCGCTTGATGTCGTCGGCGGCGAGTCGTTCGGTCTCGACCCGCAGATCGTCGGGGACGCCCCACACGTCCAGCGCGTCGACGTCGACGTGCCCGGCCAGGACCGGCACGAGCTCCTTCTTCAGCCCGGTCAGCACGTTTACGACGCCACCCGGGACATCGGAGGTCGCGAGGACTTCGGTCAGCGTGATGGCCGGCAGCGGCCGGCTCTCCGACGCGAGGAGGACGACCGTGTTCCCGGCGACGAGTGGCGGGGCCAGCCGGCTGACGAGCCCGAGCAGCGACGACGTCTCGGGCGCGACGACCCCGACGATGCCCGTCGCCTCGGGGATCGTGAAGTTGAAGTACGGCGCGGCGACCGGGTTCGACGAGCCCAGGACCTGGGTGATCTTGTCGGCCCAGCCGGCGTACCAGACCCAGCGGTCGATCGCCCTGTCGACCACCTCGCTGGCGCGCGCGTCCCGCAGACCCTCGGCGGCCGCGACCTCGGCGACGAACTGGTCCCGACGGCCCTCCATGAGCTCTGCGACGCGGTACAGCACCTGGCCGCGGTTCATCGCGGTCTTGCCGGCCCATCCGGGGAACGCGCCGTGTGCCGCTCGGACCGCGTCGCGGAGATCCTTTCGCGACGCGCGGACGGCGTTCGCGAGTGGCGTACCGTCAGCGGCCGACACCAGGTACGACCGGCCGCTCTCGGACCGGGGGAACGCGCCGCCGACGTACAACTTGTACGTCTTGCGGACACTGATCCGAGGCCCGGCCCCGTTCTTCGAGGCGCCGTTCCGGCCCACCGCCATCAGCGGTCCTCGAGCCTGACGTAGGCATGCAGCCCATGCATGCCGCCCTCGCGGCCGAAGCCCGACTCCTTGTACCCGCCGAACGGCGAGGTCGGGTCGAACTTGTTGAAGGTGTTCGCACACACGAAGCCTGCCTGCAGGCGAGACAACATCTCGAGGATCCGCGAGCCCTTGTCGGTCCACACGCCGGCCGACAGCCCGTAGCGGGTGTTGTTCGCCTTCTCCACCGCCTCGTCCGGCGTCCGGAACGTCAGCACGGACAGGACGGGCCCGAAGATCTCCTCGCGGGC
>DATHTG010000216.1:0-3561 GCA_035463515.1 Candidatus Limnocylindrales bacterium | reverse complement strand
GTCCGGACGTGGACGAGGACCGGCTCCTTCAGGGCGAGGGCGCGCGTGAAGGTCGCGATCAGGGCGACGAGGTCGTGACCCGGCACGACGCCGATGTACGTGATCCCGAGGTCCTCGAAGAGCTGGCCGGGCTGGGCGAACCGCACGACCGACGCGCGAAGTCGGCGCGACAGCTCGAGCAGCGTCGGACCGAGGATCGGCACGCGGCTGACCGCGCGGTCGTAGGCCTTCCGGCTCTGCCGCCACGCGTTCGACAGCTTGATCTGCGAGAGATACGTCGAGAACGCGCCGACCGTCGGGCTGATCGACATCTCGTTGTCGTTGACCACGATCAACATCTGGGTCTTGCGCTGCCCGATGTCGTTCAGCGCTTCGAGCGAGAGTCCGGACATCAGCGCCGCATCGCCGACGACGACCGCGATGCGCTCCATCCCGTGCCGGAGGTCGCGCGCCTCGGCCAACCCTTCGGCGATCGACAATCCCGTCCCTGCGTGCCCGCCGTCGAACACGTCATGCGGCGACTCCGACCGCCGCGGGAACCCGCCGACGCCGTCGAGCGTGCGTAGGGACCGGAATCGATCCAGCCGGCCGGTCAGCAGCTTGTGTGGGTACGCCTGGTGGCCGGTATCCCAGACGATCCTGTCCCGGGGCGACTCGAGCAGTCGATGGAGGGCGATCGTCAGCTCGACGACACCGAGCGACGAGCCCAGGTGGCCGCCCGTCTCCGCCACGGTCGAGATGATCGTCTCGCGGATCTCTGCGGCGAGCTGTGCGAGCTGGGACTCCGTGAGGCCGCGAAGGTCGCCGGGCCCGTGGAGGTCGGTCAGGATCGTCACGCGGGGATGACTCCGCTCATATCGGTCGCAGGACGGGCCGGCCGTCCGCTGTGTGATGTCGGTCCGAAGGGTAGCGCCATCGCCGAGGCGGCGACCGCTACCCGAAAGTCTAAACCTGTTCCTTGCAAGTCGCCAGTTTCCTGCACGGAAACCGAGGGCCGTTCCGCGACAGCACCGTCCTATCCTCGCCGGAATGCCTGATCCGATCGCGGCGCTCGAAGCGACCGTCACCGGACGCGTGATCAGACGGGCGTCGCCCGAATACGACGATGCCCGGCGGACGTTCAACGCGCTCATCGATCGCCGACCGGCCGCGATCGTCCGGTGCGCGACACACGACGACGTGGCGGCGGCACTCGCGACGGCACGCGAACCCGGCGCGGACGAACGAGCGACTCCAGGCGGTGAAGGCGCGCTACGACCCCGACAACGTGTTCCGCGGCAACCTGAACATCGTGCCGGGGAACGCCTGATCAGGCCTCGTCGATGGTGCGGTCCTCGGTGACGTCGACGGTCTCGAGGGTGCTGCCCTTCGCGACCAGCTGCCGCATCCGCAGCTCGGCGCTGCGCAGCAACGTCTCGCATCGCTCGAGGAGCGCCGCGCCGCGCTCGTGGAGGGCGAGCGTCCGTTCGAGCGGGAGGTTGCCTGACTCGAGCTCGGCGATCGTCCGCTGGAGCTCCGCGAGCGCGTCGTCGAACGACAGGTCCTGGGCGGACGCGCCCGCCACCGCGTCCGGCGTCCGCTCGTCAGTCGTTCCCGTCACCGTCGTCCTCATCGATGCGCTCGGCGAGCCGCCCGAGCCGCGGGGCGACCAGCATACCGAGCCCGATGCCGACGATCGCGAAGACCGCCACCGCCACCAGGAACACGATCACGTCGCTGCTCATCGGTCGGCGTCGTCGACGGTGGCCGCGATCTCACCTCGTGCCACGCGGATGCGCAGCGGCGACCCGCCAGGCGCTTCGGCCGGGTCTCGGACGATCGCTCCGTCCGGCCCGCGGCGAACGATCGCGTAGCCGCGTTCGAGGGTCGCGTTCGGGCCGAGGACGGCAAGGGCGGCCGCCGACGTGTCCACGCTGGACCGGGCGCCGGCCACTCGGGCAGCCGTAAGCCGCGGCAGGTCCGCGGACGCGGCCGTCAGCCGCAGGCGCTCCCTTGCCAGCCGCGCCTCGACCGCGCGCGTCCCCCGGTCGAACAGCAGACCGACCTGTTCGCGGGCCACCGCGAGTCGAGCCGCCGGGCTGACGCGTTCCAGCGCCCGCCGCTCGACCGAGACGTCTCGAGCGGCCGCAGCAAGCCGCCGTTCGGTGGCCGTGCTCAGCCGGTCCGCGGCGCGTCGCAGCGCGCCTGCCATCTCGAGCCGATCGGGCACGACGATCTCGGCCGCGGCGGACGGGGTCGGTGCCCGGACATCGGCCGCGAAATCGGCCAGCGTGACGTCGACCTCGTGGCCGACGCCGCAGACGACGGGGAGTGGATGCGCGACGACGGCACGCACGACGCGTTCATCGTTGAACGCCCACAGGTCCTCGAGCGATCCGCCACCCCGAGCCAGGATCGTCAGGGCCGGGGCGTCGTCCGGTCGGCCGGCCTCGGTCATCGCGGACGCGTAGCGCGCCACGCGCCGGAACGCGGTCACGATGCTCGCCGGAGCCCCCTCGCCCTGGACCTGCGCCGCCACCAGAACCACTCGGGCAAGCGGCCAGCGTCGGGCGAGCACGTGGCTGATGTCGCGCCAGACCGCCCCGGATGGGCTGGTGATCACCGCTATCGTCCGCGGTCGAGACGGCAGCGAACGCTTGCGCGTGCTGTCGAACAGGCCTTCCTCCGCGAGACGCGCCTTCAGTGCCTCGAACCGAAGTGCGAGATCGCCGACACCGGCGGGCTGGATCGAATCGACGTAGAGCTGCATCGAGCCCGCCGGCTCGTACAGGTCGATCCGGCCATGGACGACGACGCGGAGCCCCGCCCGCGCCGTGAACATCGACCGCTCACGGTCATCGCGGAACCACACGCACTGGAGCTGGTTCCGTTCGTCCTTCAGCGCGAAGTACGCGTGACCCGCGGACGACACCGTCACCCGACCGATCTCGCCCTCGACCCACACGTCGAGCAGTCGCGGGTCTTGGCGGATCGCCGTCCGGACCGCCCGCGTGACCTCACTGACGTTGAGGATCTTGAGCCCGAACGTGCCGGGCGCGACGACGCGTGGCTGCAGCTCCCCGGGTCCCCTCCCCGGCCCGACCGGGACGGGCTCCTCTGGATCGACCGCGTCCCAGCCCGGCAGCGCCCACTCCGGCGGTGTCGGACGATCGCGCTCGCTCACGGGATGGCCGACCGGGCCGTCAGACCCGGGTCTGGTACTCCCCGGTCCGCGTGTCGATGCGGATCGTGTCGCCGGTCTCGACGAAGATCGGCACCTGGACCACGAGCCCCGTCTCGGTCGTCGCGGGCTTGCGGGCGCCGGTCTGGGTATCGCCGGCGAAACCGGGTTCGGTGTCGACCACGGCCATCTCGACGCTGACCGGCAGCTCCACGCCGATCGTCTCGCCCTCGTAGCTCGTGCGGTCGAGGGTCATGCCGTCCTTCAGGTAGCGCGTCGCCTCACCGAGCTGGTCGCCGCGGAGCACGAACTGGTCGTAGTTGGAGCTGTCCATGAAGTGGAATTCGTCGCCGTCGCGGTAGAGGAACTGGACCGGCCGCTTCTCCATCGACGCGCGCGGC
>DATHTG010000215.1:0-2237 GCA_035463515.1 Candidatus Limnocylindrales bacterium | reverse complement strand
CGTACCCGTTGATCCCGCCGAGCTCGTTGATGACGTTCACGAAGCCCTGCAGGTTGACCGCGGCGTGGTACTTGATCTCGAGTCCCATCAGCTTCCCGAGGGCGCCGCGCAGGACGTCGAAACCCGTGCCGTCGCCACCGGGGAACTGCCTCGGGTGGTGCCGGGCGTATGACACCAACCCGTTGATCTTGCCCTTGAACTTGCGACCGTCCGCGAGCGGGACGTCGACCATGTCGCGCGGCACCGAGACCATCGACACGGTCTCCGTCACCGGGTCCAGCGACGCGACGATCATCGTGTCGGTCAGGTACGTATTCCGCCCGACGCCCGCGTCGACGCCGACGAGCAGCACGTTCACGCGCGGAACCGTCGGCGTCGGCGACGGCGACGGACTCGCGGTCGCCGACGGTGAGGCGGGCGCGAGGAAGCTCGGATCAGGTTCGGCGCTCGGGAGCGGACCGGCCAGAGCCGTCGGGGACGGCTCGGCGAAGATCTCGTCGGCCGTCTCGCGCGCGACCTCCGTCGCATAGCCTGCGTACGCCTGCGGTGCGATGACGGCGACCAGCAGGATCGCGGCGATGGGGACTGCCTCAGCGCGACCCGGTCGCGGCAGGCTCGTGTCCCAGAGGCTCGCGCCGACTGCGAGCAGCCGCCAGACGAGGAACGCGAGCTGGATCGCGAGCAGCGCCCAGATCACGCCTGGGTCGAACAGGGTCGCTGCGAGGCGCACCTTGTTGGTCGTCGCGACGACGATGAGTGCGACGACGATGATCGCTATCACCGGAAGCGCGAACATCGCGGCCCGCCGACGGCGGCCAGCCAGGAGATGGCCCAGACCCGGGAAGAGCGCGTCAAGCAACGCAGGCACGTACCGTCGGCCCGCAGCCGGGCCGCCGGTCGATGTCCCCTCGTCCCCGCTCCCCCTCATCCGCCGCGCGTGACCGCGACCGGGCCTCACCGGCCTGACGGGACCGGTCCCCTCATTCGACACGCGCGGCAGGGTACCAGACGAGCTCTGCGCCAAGCGGCCTTGTGTCTCTCGAAGCCCCCGAGCAAGAGGACCGCGCAGATGGCGGTGGCCCCGCCCATTCGCAGTCTCCACGGGTGGCGCCCGCGGTGACTCGAAGAAGGACGAGGCCACCACGTGAGGAGCCGCCGGGCCGTAAGCGTCCCAGCCAACCTGGGTGGGATCACAGGTGTGCCGCTCCTCAGGTTGTCATGCGGCGGGCCGCAGTGCCTGCGACTCGGCGGCTGCCTTGACGCTAGTCGACGGCGTCCCTATGGAACGTCACCTACATGGGTGATACGACGGGTCAGAGCAAGCAGGCGAATCCACAAAGCCGAACGTCGGGGCAACTCCCGATGCCGCCCCAGCAGGCGTGGCCCTCGATGGACGAATCCCGCGACGTATCACCCGAGGGGGTGATGACCTCGACGGTCACGGGCCTCGATCGTTTAGACGTGGGGGACGTCCGATCCGGTGGGGAGAGCACAGGTGTCGAGTCAATCCGTCCTGATCGATGCGGGAGCGAATCGCGTGGAGATCGTTTGCTTTCCAGGCGACGACCCTGGGTTCCTCGCCGCAGTCCAACGGATGGCCGGCGACATCGGGACTCGCGTCCTCGATCGCGACCTCGACCAGGCACTCGCCGTGGCCCTCTCCAAGTCCTACCCGGCCGTGAAGCTCCGGCGGCGCGACACGCTCGCATCCCGAGGCGAGGCGGCGCGGATCATCTACGCATTCCGCGACGGTAGGGCAGCGCCGACGAGGACCGTGCATCCCCGCGATGCAACCCAATAGGTTGGAACAGCTCGGCCGTCGGACCCGCTTCCACCGCAGGAAGTGACGAGCGAACTTCTCGCCGTCCGGCATCCAACCCAGTCGACGTGGCGAAAACGGAGAAACACATGACCGCGATCACCCGCCAGAACGGCAGCGGGTCCGGATCGGCCCTCCCCATGACCCTGGCCGCGCTGCGGTTTCTGCGGCTTGCGATCGGCCAGGCGGAGGCGCGAACTGACGCAATCTCTATCACTGGAACGCCCGAAGCTAACGCCGTACCGACCGACACGCGCCGGCTGCAACTTATGGCCGATGCAGTCACGCGCGCGGTCGTCACCGTCCCGGACGGCCGAGTGATCGTCGGTCTGGATGTGGTAATCCGCGATGATGGGGGCATCACCACCTACACGATCATGCCGCCGGGCATCGGCGTGGGCGAACACACGATCGTCTC
>DATHTG010000214.1:0-5267 GCA_035463515.1 Candidatus Limnocylindrales bacterium | reverse complement strand
TGCACGGGCAGGATCGCCTCGGGTCCACGTGGCGCGGGTGGCTTCGGCTACGACCCGATCTTCGAGCCGGAGGGCGAGCCGGTCGGAGGTCGGACGTTCGGGCAATGGTCTGCCGAGGAGAAGAACGCGATCTCGCATCGGGCCCGCGCCGCGCGTGCCATGTCGCCGCTCCTCGCCGAGCGCGGCTTCTGACCGTGCGCATCTGCGTGTTCTGCGGGGCGAGCCCGGGGGTCGAGGCGCACTACGTCGCCGCCGCGCGCGACGTGGGGGAGGGTCTGGCCCGACGCGGGATCGGTGTCGTGTACGGCGGTGGTCGGGTCGGGCTGATGGGCGCGGTCGCCGAGGCGGCACTCCGTGCCGGCGGCGAGGTGATCGGCGTGATCCCGCAGGGTCTGGTCGACCGCGAGCTGGCGCATCCCGGGCTGACCGAGCTGCATGTCGTCGAGACGCTCCACGAGCGCAAGGCGCTGATGGCCGACCTTTCCGATGCGTTCATCGCGCTCCCCGGTGGCCTCGGAACGCTCGAGGAGCTCGCCGAAGTCGTGTCGTGGGCCCAGCTGGAACTCCACGCCAAGCCGATCGGCCTCTTCGATGTCGGCGACTACTGGACACTGCTGCTTGCGTGGCTCGACATGGCGGTCGCGGAGGGGTTCGTGGCGCCGGCCCATCGCCGCCTCGTCACCCGGGCAGACTCGTTGCAGGCGTTGCTCGACACGTTCGCGGCGTGGCAGCCGCCGCCTGGCCGATGGGACTTGCGGTGAGGAGGGTGAACTCGGGTAGGCCGCAGATCTCGACGACGAGGGGACCGACGATGACCTACGAGATGCGCAGCTCTCGCGGCAGGCTCACGATCGGGGTGGAGCGAACCGGCGGAGCCGATGGGAAGGATTCGGCGAACTCGTGGTTCCGATCGACGCGACGGCCTATCTCGGCTGAGAGCGATCAGCCGGGGGCCGAGGCGGGTGACGACCCGGGTCCGCGCGCGACGCTAGCCGGACGGCTCCGCTGGCGGCCAAGGCTTCGGCGCGACGCCCGGGGCTGGAAAGAGGTCGGCCGCCACCGCGCGGATCGCCGGCAGGTCAGGCTGCAGCGATGAGCCATAGCGCGTATCCACCGACCGCACGAGCGGGTGCCGGATCACTGCCCGGGTGATGCCGCCCTTGCCCATCTCGTCGATCGCGGCGGCGAGCTGTGGCAAGCGGTCGATCGGCAGGTCGGTCCGGATCGAGTCGCCGACCGCCGTCAGCAAGCCGGGCAGTTTCCAGAAGATGCTCCCGCCGTCCGTCGCGGAGTCCTTGAGCGCCACGATGATCTGTTGCTGCCGGCCGGCGCGTGTGAAGTCGCTCTCGCCAGCGGACTTCCGACTGCGCGCGTACGCGAGCGCGTTCGGGCCATCGAGATGGTGGCGGCCCGCGGCGATCGACCAGCCGCGTTGCCCGGCGCCGAAGCCGTCATAGCCCGGGTCGTCGATGGCCTTCTTGACGTCGATGTCGACGCCGCCGACAGCGTCGACCATGTGGATGAAGCCTTCGAACTCCATCGTCGCGTGGTAGTGGATCGGGATGCCGAGCAACGCCCCCACCGCGTCCTGCAGTGTCGTCAGCCCGCCCTTCGGGAACTGGTCCCTGTGACGGTCGGCGTACGACATCAGCGAATTGATCTTCGGCCCGTAGTCGTCGCCATTCCCGAGCGGCACGTTCACGAGGTCGCGGGGCAGCGACACCATCGACGCCGTCTTCCCGACGGGGTCGAACGACATCACGATCATGGTGTCCGTCAGGACCGACGACCTTTCCGGCGCCGCGTCGACGCCGACCACGAGCACGTTCATCCGCTCTTCGGGTCCGGGCCCAGGCGGCGGCTCCTCTCCGTCGACGGCGAGGGTCGGCGTCTGGAAGATGCGCGCGAAGGCGTCGCCGAACGCCGATCCGTAGCGATACACGGCGGCATGCGGGATCACGACGAGGAGCGCGATGATCGTGATGCCGACGATCCCGAGCCGTCCGGTCCGGCCGTGGCGTCGCGTGTCGAGGAACGCCTGGCCGACCGCGAGCAGTCGCCACCCGAGGACGAGCGCATTGAGCGTCAGCAGCGTTCCGAGGATCGCCGGCGCCACGGCCCAGGCGGCGATGCGCGTCGGCGTCTGCGTCGCCCAGACGATGGCGACGATGGCCGCGATCAGCAGCGATGGGACGAGGAAGAGGAGGCTGAGCCGCTGCCGTCGATTGAACGCCTGGCCGAGACCGGGAACGATGGCCGACAGACCGGCGGCGAGGAGCCGGCGGCGGTCGATGGGTCCGGAGGCAGGAGCCGTCCGGATCCGAGTGGCGTGCACGACGGGCGCAGTCCCCCTGACTGGTCGGGTCCGGCCGAGTCTACCCGAGGCGGTGGCGGGCGCGGCCGGGACGGCCGGTCGGACGTGGGGACGCCGGGCGGTCGATCAGCCTGCCAGTGACCACCCGGCGTCTAGACGTTCGACGAGCGTACGCGCACCGCCGTGACGCGCAGTGTCCCTCTGAGCCGTGCTGGCCGAGCTACCGTCGCGGGCCTACAGCGTGTGACGTGACCAGCACCGCGAGGCCACTCACGGCGACGAGGATGGCAAAGACAGTCAGCAGGCTTCCGCCGGTCGGGGTTTCGCTTGCCGAAAGCGCATCCGTCGGCGGCAGCGTTCGCGCTGCGGTAGTCGCTTCGACCGCCCCGGTCGGCTTCGTGGTCTGCGTCGGCGCGACGGACCCGGTCGGCGCGACGGACCCGGTCGGCGCGACCGACCCCGTCGGGCTGACGGTCCCGGTCGGCGCCGCATCGCCGTGCACCCAGAACGTCTTGTGCTTCACGTTCTGGCCGTTCCGCCCGTCCCAGAAGAGCTTGTAGTGACCGTCGGACAGCGTGTAGGCACCCACTGCGGGTTCCCGATCGGAGCCATCTGGCGAAGTGTCATAGCTACCGCTCAGCACCACGGCACCCTTGTCGCCCGGCGCCCACTGACGGATCTCCCAGTCGCCGGACTGGGTCGGGTCCGAGAAGAAGAAGTGGAGATGGAACGACGAAACGTGGGACTCGTTCCGGACGATCGGCTCCGTGTCCGTTGCCCCGTCATGGATCTTGACGGTGCCGTTATTGCCGGACGGCTGTTTCGCGACGACCGTCGCCCCCGCCATGGCGAATGAAACGAGCAGGCACGCGACGATGATGCCCAGCCATCCCCACCCAACCGACTGCCGTTGACGCATCGCAGGACTCGCTTTCCGGGCGCACCGGGCGCACAACGCGTGCGGCGATGCCGCCCACCACGAGTCTCGGCCAAGAGCGCCCGGTGAGGCAGAGTCGAATGTCACGAAGGCTGGAGGCCGCGCGGCGGCGACGGTCTGCGCGCGGGCCGGCGGGCGCGGGACGTTCGGCCGACTCGACGTCGCGCCCCGTCAGAAGGTCACAGGAAGTCGCTCGAGAGCGCGGTCCGTCGGCGTCTTGACCCGGACGATCGGACCGCTGATCTCATAGTCGGGGATCCGCTCGAACAGTTCCTCGAACGCGATCATTGCCTCCATCCGGGCGAGCGGGGCGCCGAGACAGTGATGGATCCCGTCCCCGAACGCGACGTGCCGTGCAGGACGCCGAGCCAGGTCCAGCGTGTCGGCGTCAGGCCAGCGCCGCTCGTCGCGGTTCGCCGAGGCCCAGACGAAGACGACCGTCGCGTCGGACGGGATGACCGTGTCATCGACTTCGACGTCGCGCGTCGTCGTCCTGACGAGCATCTGGATGGGCGAGTCGTAGCGGAGCAGCTCCTCGACCGCGGCCGGGATCGTCGCGACGTCGCCGGTCACGATGCGTCGCTGATCGGGCAGGCGACCCAGGTGGAGCAGGGAGTTCGAGATCAGCCCGGACGTGGTCGTGATCCCCGCGACGAACAGGAGCAGCGAGGCGCCCAGCAGTTCGTCGTCGCTCAGCTGCCCGGCGTCGACGGCGTCGACCAGGAACGTCATCAGGTCGTTCCCGCGCGCCCGTCGTCGGTCGCGGGCCGTGTCCTGGATGTAGAGCCGGAGCCGGTCACGTGCGGCCAGGGCGACCGACGGCAGCGCGCGCTCGCCGGCGGTGCGCTGGAGCATGTCGTTGAACCACGCGAGCAACTCGTCGTGGTCGGACTCCGGGAAGCCGAACCAGGTGAACATCGTCGTGGCCGGCAGCGGCCTCGCGAGGTCGTAGGCGAAGTCGGCGCGGCCGTCATCGATGAAGCTGTCGATGAGCTCGTGGACCTTCGCGCGCACCGCGGGCTCGAAGCGGACCTTGAGCGCCGAAGGACTGAACGCCAGACGGAGCGCGCCACGGAGCCGGCTGTGGACGGGCGGATCGTTGGCGGGGAGGTCGCCCGCGGGCAGGAACAACTGGTACGTGTCGTCGACGTCGTTGCCGGTCCCACCGGCACTACTCGAGAACGTCTCCCAGTCCTTGGACGCCGCGACGATGTCGTCGAAGCGGGTCAGGACCCAGACGTCCCGCCCGGGATGGTGATAGACCGGGGCCTCGTTCCGGAGCCGCCGGTAGGCCGGGTAGGGGTCGTCGAGCGGAACGAGCGGGTCCCAGTCGATCGATGGATCGGTCGCCGTCAGCTGGTCGGTCGCTGCCACGCTGTCCCTCACGGCTGCGCAATCGGTTGCACGGCCGATCCTACGCCGTCCACCGAGCGGCGTCGAGGATCGCCGTAACCCCGGCCGCGAGCGGTCCGTCAGGAGAACTGCGCGATCGGATCGCGCCTCGTCGTCCACCCCCCGTTCACGCATCCTCGCCGAGGTGAAGTCGCTTTGGTGCACGCGATACGTCGCGCCGTCGGAAAGACGAAACGGCGCCGGAGGATCTGCTTCCGCTCCCGGTAGGTGTGGCGATGACACTTGTCGAGAGGTCGCGTTCCTCTGACGCGAGACCGAATCGACCAAGACGCCCGAGTCGACAGCGCGAACGAGAGGTCTCGACCGCCCGCGTACCGGGATCGTGTCGCCGGCCTCCGACTCCCTCGCTCTGCCCGCCGCTCGAGTTGGCAGCAGGAACGGAGTCGAAGACATGGCAAGCCGATCTGGGGCCGTCGTTGTGGCGAGCATCCTCACCCTCGTGGCGGCGTGCAGCCCGGCGTCCTCGTCCCCGTCCGCGCCGTCGGACCCCTCTGTCGCACCCAGTGCGAGCGCCAGTGCGGATGCCAGCGCGAGCCCGAACTCCGCCGCGACGATGACCGATGCCTCGCTCGCGGTATCGACGCTCGCCGCAGCCCTCGATCA
>DATHTG010000213.1:0-11500 GCA_035463515.1 Candidatus Limnocylindrales bacterium | reverse complement strand
CGCCACGAGTCCGGACGGGTCGTTGATGACGGCGAAGATCGCCACGAAGTAGCTGGCCATCGCGATCATCGTCACCGGCGTGGATGCGTTCGAGGCCTCCTCGAGCCGTGACGCGAGCGCACCAAGGAACCCGAGCGCGGTGGAGTACAGCGTGTAGCCGAGGACGAACCAGACCGTCAGCAGCACGACGGCGCCGGGCGTCGTTTCGGGCAGCGTGAACCGACGAGTGATCGCCGCGGCAGCGAGTGCCGCCCCGACGAACACGACCAGCTGGATCAGCCCGAGGATGCCGATCCCGAGGACCTTGCCCATCAGGAGGTCGCGCGGCCGCACCGTCGAGAGGACCACCTCGACGACCCGGCTCTGCTTCTCCTCGATCACGCCGGTCAACACCGTGAACCCGAAGCTGAAGATGCCGATGAGGATCAGCACGGCGCCGATGTTCGCGAACAGGAAGCGCGACCGGTCGGCGTCGGTCTGGGGTTCCAGCGAGTCGATCTCGGGCGCCTGCTGCGCCGCGAGGAGGGCAGCTGGGTCGATCTGTGCGTCGGCCACCAGATCCTGGAACCGCAGCGCGACGACGGCGGCCGACAGGATCTGCGCCATGGCCTGATCCGGCTCCGCCGCGAACCGCATCGTCCCGGCGGACGACAGGTCAGCGGGGACCTCGAGGACCGCGTCCAGGTCGCCCGCATCGAGCGCGGCTTGCGCAGCTGCCGCGTCGACCATCGGGACGACCGTGACCTGCTGGTCGAGCTGGTCGGCGGTCGCGCCGATGGCGACCTCGAGGCCCGTGGGGGCCGGCTGGACCACGCCGACCCGCTTCGTCTCCTCGTCCCCGAACAGGAGCGTCGGGATGGCGAACGAGCCGATCACGAGCAGCGTCGTGAACAACACCGACAGGATGAATCCGCGACTTCTGCCGCGCTCCAGGATCTCGCGTTTCGCGACGAGCCAGATGCTGCGCCAGCGGCTCACGACCCGCCCTCCCGGGGTGCCGTCGCGGCCGTGGAGGCAGGGACCGGCGTCACGGCTTCCATGAACAGCTCCGACAGCTTCGGCGGTTGGTAGGCGAATGTCCGGACCTCGCCCGCCGATCGCGCTCGGGCGAGCAGCGCGTCGAGGTCGACGTCATCGCGGACGAGCAGCTTCACGCGGTCCCCGGCGCGGTCGAGCACCGTCAGCGATCCGTCGCCGTCGAGCCACGTCCCGTCCGATCCGACGACCTCGACCTCGAGGTGACGCCGCCCCGACCGAGACTTCAGCTCGTCGATCGCACCGGCCGCGACCACGCGGCCTCGCGCGATGATCACCACGTCCTCGCAGACGTCCTCCACGAGATCGAGCTGGTGGCTCGAGAACACGACGCCGACGCCGTTGCGGGCACGGTCGTGAAGGACGTCGGTCATCGTGGCGATGCCGATGGGGTCGAGACCCGAGAACGGCTCATCGAGGACGAGAAGCTCCGGCTCGTGCGCCAGCGCGACGGTCAGCTGGACGCGCTGCTGGTTCCCGTGCGAGAGCTCCTCGAGCTTCGACTTCGCCCGGTCGCCGAGGCCCATCCGATCCAGCCAGCGACCGCCCGCCGCTTCGGCGTCGCGCGGCGACAAGCCGTGCTGCTGCGCGAAGTACGAAACCTGTTCGAGCACGCGCATCCGGGGATACAGGCCGCGCTGCTCCGGCATGTAGCCGAACCGGAGGCGCGTATCGCGATCGACCGGCGCGCCCTTCCAGCGGACGTGGCCGCGGTCCGGTTCGACCAAACCGAAGATGCAGCGCATCGTCGTCGTCTTGCCCGCGCCGTTCGGCCCGAGGAAGCCCACGATCCGACCGGGTCGAGCCGTGAAGCTGGCGCCGTCGAGTGCCACGACCGAGCCGTAGCGCTTCGCGAGGTCCTCGATCTCGAGCATCGGTCCTCCGTGTGGTCGCTTCCAACGGTACCCGACGCGTCTTCGGCCACCGGACATAGAACGACCCCGGGCGGACCCGGGGTCGTGTGCAGCGCGGATGCAGCGACTACTGGACCGTGACGGTTCCCGTCATGTTCGGATGGACCTCGCACCAGAACGTGTAGCTGCCGGCAGCCAGCGGCCCCACGTTGTAGGTGATCTTCTGCTGGGTGACGATGTCGCCCTTGAAGACCTGGGTGCCCGCCGCATCCTTGATCGCGATGTTGTGCGGTGCGGCCTCCTGGTTGTCGAGGACGACCGGGGTCGCGGTGTCGGCCGGGAGCGTGATCGCCGTCGGCGAGAACGCGATGTCCTTGGCCACGACGGTGACGCCACTCCCCGCGTCGGCCGATGCGCCGGCCGAGGCCGAGGGTGCCGCGGACGGCGCTGCGGTCGAGCCGCCGCCGGACGAACAGGCGACCGTGAGTGTGGCCAGCCCGGCGAGGGCCATGGCCTGGATGACTCGCTTCATGCGGTGTCTCCTTCACACGTTGAACGAGCCGCGTCGCGTGACGCGGCTCGTGTGGGTCGAGTTGATGGGCTAACGGTAGCGCGGATCCGTTATGCGCTGGCTCCGGCGGTGCCCCGGACCTTCGCCACGAACCCGTTCAGGTTCGCAAGCTCGCGCTTGATGACATCGACGGGGTTGCCGTCCATGCGGGCGAAGTCGATGACCAGCATCGCGATCAGCGCGACCTCGATGCCCTTGGCGATGTAGGCCAGCTGGAAGTAGGGGCCCTGGATCGCCCAGGCGACGATCGTGGTCGCCGCGTAGCCGATCAGGCCGACGCGGATGAACCAGCGGAAGCGGACCGCCAGTGCGAGCGGCACGACCATGGCGGCGGCAGCGGTGAAGTAGCCGATCGCGTTCAGCGTGAAGAGCAGCCCGCCGAGGGTCAGGTGGATGTACCCCGTGGCGAGTGCCAGACCGACGATCGCGGCGCGGATCACGACGTCGGAGAGGCGGAGCGGCGTTCGGGTGGCGAACATCTCTGGTCAGGTTCCTCGTCTGTGGTGATGCCGGATCAGTCCGGTCGGTGACGGGATGCATCGTCGGTCGGCGGGCCCCATGAGCACTCCCGGCAAGCGACCTCGAGTCGACCGGACGCTCGGCCCCGACCGGATGTGGGCGGATGTCGACGCTCGCCTCGGCCGGATGACGTAGGTGCCATCGCCGAACGGCGATGCCCGCCGTTCGAACGCCGGGCGTATCCTCGGGTGACCGATGACCGCGCCCTCCCGTCCCCGTCGCCCGCGCACGGCCGTCCCGGACTCGAAGACCTCCGCTCCGAAGGACGCGGAGTCGTCGAACGGCACGCGTCCGCGTGCCGCCCGGAGGCCGCGCGATCCCGACGGCGGTGGCGGCGCGATCCATGGGCTGCTGACCGCGGCCGTCGAGGAAGCGGCGCGCCTGCTCGACGCAGACGGCGCGATGGTCTACCTGATCGACCCCGCGACCGGGAATCTGCGGTTCGCGCACGACGCCGGCATCAAACGTCCCCGGACGCGCCAGTGGATCCGATCCCTCGAGCTCGCGCCGGGCGTCGGGATGTTCGGTCGCGCCGTCGTCGAGCGAGGTGTCGTCGTCACGTCCGACTACAAGAACGACACCGCCTTCCGGCATTCGAGCGGTGCTGACCGGGTCGTCGACGACCTCGGCATCACGTCGATGGTCGTCGCCCCGCTCGTTGCCGGGGACGAGGTCTTCGGCGGTCTCGGCACGTTCTCACACAGGACGGATGCTTTCGACGACGCCCAGATCGCGCTCGTCCGCTCGCTCGCGGATCACGCCGCCAGCGCGATGGCGAACGCTCGCCTGATCGAGGAGCTCGACCGCTCGCGCCAGGAGCTCGATCGCTCGCGCAGCCACCTCGCCCGCCGTGCCGACGCGGAGCAGGCGCTGCGGGAGATCGCCGCCCGGATCACCGCGCTGCGCGATCCAGCCGAGATCCTTCAGGAGGTCGTCGAGCTCGCGAGCCGGCTCGTCGGCGGGCAGGGCGCGATCCTCGACCTGCTCGACCCGGAGACCGGCAACCTGCGCTGGGCGTACGACGATGGCCTGCGCCGCCTGTTCAGCGAGGACGAGCGGGCCAACCTGTGGATCTCGGTCGGCGAGGGCGCGACGGGTGTCGCCGTCGCCGAGGACCGGGTGGTCGTCGCCGGCGATGACCTGTCGGCGCTGTTCCCGCCCGGGCCGGAGAACACGAACTTCTACGAACGGACCGGGTTCCGGTCGATGATCGCCGCGCCGATCAGTGGCGAGCATGGCCCGCTCGGCGTTATCGAGGTCTACTCGGTCCGACCCGACGCCTTCCATGATGAGGATGCGGCACTCATCCGCGCGCTGGCCAGTCAGGCGGCGATCGCGATCACGAACGCGCGGCTCATCACCGAGTTGGCCGAGTCGCGCGCCGCGCTGGAGCGGACTGCCGAGGCGGAACGGACGTTGCGCGAGATCGCCGCCAGCGTGACGGCGATGCGCCAGAAGGACGAGATCCTCCAGGCGGTCGTGGATTCCGCGACGCGTCTCCTGCGTTCGACGGGCGCGATGATCGACCTGATCGACCCCGAGGAGTCCGCCGGTGGGGGATACCGGCACACGGACAAGCGACTCGAGTACGACGCTGACTTCCTGAGCGAGGTCGAAGCGACCCCGGATGCCGGCGTGTCGGGCATGACGCTCCGGACCGGCAAGGTCGAGTGGAGCGGCGATTACCTGGCCGACGAGCGCTTCAGCCACACCGACGAGCGGGACCGCTTCGTCCGGGAGGCGAACATCGGATCGGTCATCGCCGCGCCACTGCTGCGGCGCGGTGAGGTCATCGGCACGATCACGGTCTATGTCGACCGCAAGCACGCCTACGACGAGCAGGATGCCGCCGTCATCAGCGGCCTCGCCGATCAGGCGGCCGTCGCCATCGCGAACGTGCAGCTGATCGCCGAGCTCGAGCGCTCCCGCGAGGAGACGGCTCGCCGAGCAGACGCCGAGCGCACCCTTCGCGAGATCGCCGTTCGTGTGTCGTCGATCCTCGACCCGACCGAGGTCCTGGACCGGATCGTCGTCGAGGCCGCGCGCCTGCTCGATTCGGATGGGTCACGGATCGATCTCTGGGACGACGAGTCCGAGTCGCTCCTCTGGGCGTACTCGGCCGGTGACGCGATGCGGGACGTGCCCGACTGGGGTCGGACCGGTGGCATCAAGCCGGGTCAGGCCGTGGCCGGGATGGCGTTCCGTGAGCAGCGCGCCTACATGACGGCCGATTACCTCGACGACAGCCGCTTCGAGACCACGCCCGGGATCGAGAAGTTCATCCGGAAGGCCGGCATCCGCGCCGTCATCGCCGTTCCGTTGACCGGCGAGGACCAGCGGCCGCTGGGCGTGCTGTCGGTCGTCTCACGCGAGCCGGGCGCCTATTCCGAGAGCGACGTCGAGACGCTCTCTGCGCTCGCCACCCACGCCTCGATCGCGATCGTCAACGCCAACCTGATGGAGGCGCTCGCACGCTCCCAGGCCGACGTCGAGCGCCGCGCAGAGGCCGAACGGACGTTGCGCGAGATCGCGGCGCGGATCACGGCCCTACGCGAGCCCGACGAGGTCCTCCAGGCCATCGTGGACGAGGCACGCCGGCTCCTCCGTGCCGACGGCGCGGTCATCGACCAGTACGATCCCGACCGCGAGACCCTCATCTGGGCGTACGACGCGGGGCTTCCGACCGCCCAGCGCGAGGCACTGAAGCTCAACAGCCTGCGCGTCGGCCAGGGCGTCGCGGGCAAGGCCGTCGCCGAGCAACGCGTCATCCACGTCGACGACTATCAGACGGCCGAGTTCGAGCACGACGTGCTGACCGACTCGCTCGCCGAGCTGGCGAACGTCCGCGGGCTCATCGCCGCCCCGATCATCGGCGAGGCAGGGCCGCTCGGCGCGATCGAGGTGATGAGTCACGAGCCGACGGCCTTCGACGCACTCGACGCCGCCGTCCTCGGCGGGCTCGCGGAGCAGGCAGCGATCGCGATCACGAATGCGCGGCTCATCGACGAGCTCGAACGATCCAAGCGAGCCCTCGCCCGCCGCGCCGAGACCGAACGCTCCCTCCGAGACATCACCGCGCGCATCGCCGCGCTCACCGATCCCGACGAGCTCCTCGAGCGGGTCGTCGAGGAGGCGAGCCGGCTGCTCGACAGCGACGGAGCTCACCTCACGCGCATGGCGCCTGAGGGCGGCTACCTCATCCCGGTCGTCGTCGCGGGCGGCGCTGACGACGAGACGCGCGCATGGCTCATGGGGATGCGCTTCCCGCTCGGTGGCGGCATCAACGGCCTCGCAGCGCTCTCGGGCGAGCCCGTGTGGACGTCCGACTACCTGTCTGATCCGCGTATCCCGCACGAGCCGGATGACCAGGCTGTGGCCAAACGGCTGGGCCTCGTGGGGATGGCCGCCGCGCCACTGCGTGCGCCCGGCGGCGACGTGATCGGCACGTTGGCGATCTCGACCTCCTCGCCTCGCGCGTTCGAGGCGGACGACCTCGACCTCCTCCAGGGGCTCGCGGACCAGGCGGCGATCGCCCTGACCAACTCGCGGCTGCTCGAGCGCCTCACCCAGGAGGAGGCGCGCTTCCGGGGTCTGGTCCAGACGACGCCGGACGTCATCTGGCGAGCGGACGCCGATGGCGTGTTCACGTTCATGGCGGACTCGGCCGAGGCGCTCTTCGGATGGCCGGTATCGCGCATCATCGGCGAGCACTTCGGCTTCCTGACGCACCCGGATTCGATGGTCATCGCGCGCGAGCGCTACGCCGCCGTCGGGCGCGATCCCGATCTCGTCGAGCGCGTTCCGCTGATCCTGGTACGCATGGACGGGTCGACGTTCGAGGCCGAGGTGACGACCGCAGGCGTGTTCGACGACGGCGTCTGGGTCGGCGCACAGGGCACCGTCCGTGACGTCTCGGAGCGCGCGCGCCTCGAGCGCGAGCTCCGCGGATCGGAGGAGCGCTACCGGTTCCTCGTCCAGAACGCGCCGGATCTCATCTGGTCGATCGACGAGCGAGCGCGGCTGACCTTCCTGTCCGACGCCGTCGAACGGCTCACGGGCTTCCAGCCGGAAGAGCTGCTGGGGCAGCACTTCGGGGCACTCGTCCACGAGACGTCGCGGGACGTGGCCGAACTCGATTGGACGGCGGCCATGGAGACGGGCTCCCAGGAGGTCCGCGGCCGCCTCAACCTCCGGCACCGCGACGGGTCGCCGGTCGTGGCCGAGTTCATCGCGATCGCCACCCTGGACGGCGAGGGCAAATTCGGCGGCGCCAACGGGTCCGTGCGCGACATGCGCGACCGCGACCGACTCGAGCGCGACCTGCGCGCATCCGAGGACCGCTATCGCAACCTGGCCTCGTCCTCCCCGGACATGGTCTTCGCGACCGACGCCGAGGGCCGCTACACGTTCCTGTCCGACCGGGCATCGACGATGCTCGGGTGGGACCTCGAGGCGAGCATGGGCCGGCCATTCTTCGAGAGGGTCGCGCCGGGCTGGGAGGAGGCGGCTGCCGCCAGCTACCGCAGCGTCATCGACGACCCGACCACCGTGCACTCGGTCCGCATGGACTTCCTCGACGGCGCCGGCGTCCCGCGTCCGCTCGAGATCAACGTCCTGGCCAAGATCGAGGACGGTGAGGTCGTCGGGATCAATGGCGTCGCCCGCGACATCTCTGAGCGACTCCGCCTCGAGCGTGAGCTGAGCCAGTCCGAGGAGCGGTTCCGGTACCTCGTCCAGAACTCGCCGGACATCGTCTTCTCGACCGATGCGGAGGGGCGGTTCACCTTCCTGTCCGAGGCGATCGAGCGTGTCACGGGCCACAAGGCCACGGACATGATCGGCCAGCACTTCTCGGCGCTGATCGACCAGTCGACCGGGCCAGTCGCCGGCAATCGCTGGGCCGAGCTCGTCGCCGACCCGACCCGCGAGCAGCAGGCATCGCTCGTGCTGGCCGGGCCGGACGGCCGGCGAGTGCCGGTCGACGTCCGCGCCATCGGCGTGACCGACGAGGACGGAGCGTTCGCCGGGATCCAGGGAGCCACCCGGGACGTCAGCGACCAGGTCCGGCTCGAGAACGAGCTTCGAAGACAGGCCGGGGAGCTGGCGGCCGGCGAGGAGCGTGCCCACCTCGCGCGCGAGCTCCATGACTCGGTCACCCAGGCGCTGTTCTCGATGACGCTCGTATCGCGCTCGGTCGAGATGCTGCTCGAGAAGGATCCCGCGGCCGCCCGCGAGCAACTGACACAACTCCGCGAGCTGCAGAAGGAGGCGCTGGCCGAGATGCGTGCGCTGATCTTCGAGCTCCGGCCGGGCAACCTCGAGCAGGACGGCCTCGTCCGTGCGCTCAAGACCCATGCGAGCGCGTTGCAGGGCCGACTCGGGCTGCCGATCATCGTCGAGAGTGACCTCTCGGACCGGCTGCCGCTGCCTGCGGAAGAGGTCCTGTACCGCATCGCACAGGAGGCGCTGCACAATGTCGTGAAGCACGCCGCCGCGCATCGCGTGCGGGTCGAGGTCCGTCGCGAGGCGGGTGGCGCGCGGCTGCGGGTCGAGGACGACGGCAAGGGCTTCGATCCCGCTCGAGTCCCGGACGGCCATCTCGGACTCGCCGGCATGCGTGCTCGCTCGGAGCGCGTCGGCGCGGATTTCACGGTCGCGAGCAGGCCGGGGGAGGGGACGACCGTTGACGTCATCATCGGGCCCGCGGCCATCGCCGACCTCGCCGCCGCCGCTGGCGTGCGAGCCCCGAACGCGCCGGAGGCCGCCTCGATCCGGGACGTATGACGTAGGCAGGGGCCGTCATCCGACCGGGTCGCGCTCCCGGCGAGTGTCCCTTTCGGTCGCCCGGTCGCCCGCCCCACTATGGGGACATGTCCCACCTCGGTCCCCGCGTCGACGGCCCGCTCCGAGTCCTGGTCGTCGATGCAGATGACCGGGTGCGCGAGAGCTTGACCGGATTGCTCGCCATCAGCGGCCAGTGCATGGTCGTGGCAAGCGCCGGACAGGTCAGCCAGGCCCTCGACCTTGCCCTCGATCACCGACCCGATGTCGTCATCGTCGACCCGCGCCTGCCGGAGGTCGACGGCGGCATCGCGTTCATCACCAGTCTGCGCGCGCACCTTCCGTCCATCCGCATCCTCGCCATGAGCTGGTCCGATTCGCTCGAATCGGCCGTGCTGGAGAGTGGCGCCGACGGGTTCGTCCGCAAGACCTTCCGTCCGAGCGAGCTGACGGCCGCGATCCTCGCGGCCGGCCGCGCCCCGGGCGCTGCCGACCGCGCCCCGGGCGCTGCCTGAAGGCCTCGACAAGCGGAGGGTGGTCCTTTGCTAGACTCCACGACGGCCCCGCCCCGTCCCCTGACCGTACCCTCGACCGGCGCTGACACCGCGCCAGGAGCCGACGTGACCGACACTGCCCCGATCCGCGTCCTCATCGTGGACGACCACTCGGTCGTGCGCATGGGGTTGAAGATGTTCTTCGACCACCAGCCCGACATCGAGGTCGTCGGCGAAGCCGCCGACGGCTCCGAGGGTGTGGCGATGGCCCGCCGCCTCGAGCCGGACGTGGTCCTGATGGACCTCCTCATGCCGAACATGGACGGCATCACGGCGATCGGCCGGATCAAGGCCGAGCGACCCGAGACCGAGATCGTCACCATGACCTCGTTCATCGAGGAGGAGAAGGTCACCTCGGCCCTCGAGGCTGGTGCCTCGGGCTACGTGCTCAAGGACGCCGAGGCAGAGGAGGTCGCCGCGGCCGTGCGCGCTGCGTTCGCGGGCGAGGTGCATCTCGATCCGGCGGTCGCGCGACTGCTCGCCCAGCGGATGCGCGCCAAGAAGTCGCCCGACGAGGAGCTCGCCGAGCCCCTGACCGACCGCGAGAAGGACGTCCTCCGGCTGCTCGGTCAGGGGATGAGCAACAAGGAGATCGGCACCGAGCTGTTCATCACGGAACGGACTGCTCGCACGTACGTGTCCAACATCCTCGGCAAGCTCGGGCTGGCGTCACGCACCCAGGCCGCGCTGTACGCGGTCGAGCACAAGCTGGTCGACGGCCCGAAGGCGTAGCGGCGCCCCGCGCGTTCCTCGCCCGCTCATCAGGATCTGCTGACGCGCGCTCGGATCTCACGGAAACCTGACCGCGTCTCGTCAACGGCCGCCCCCAGCGGCCATCGACGGCGGAGATCGCCCCTCGGCGAGCCTCGCAGCACGCGCCGAGCGGGGATCCGTGTCATACGACCTTCCGGGTGAGCAAAATGACGACGATTCGCTCGCCGGTGGCCGTTCCCACGAACGGTTGGAGATTCGCGGAGAGATCGGCGACGTCGGGAAAGGCCTTCACGGCCGCCCGCTACTCGACCTTCAGCACCCGATACGCGACACGCCCTCGCGGCGTCTCGACGTCGACGTCGTCGCCGGACTTCGAACCGAGGAGTGCCTTCCCGACGGGTGACGCCACGGAGAGGCGGCCCGACTTCGGATCGGCTTCCGCGGATCCCACCAACGTGTACTCCGACTCGAGCCCGTCGAGCTCGACCGTCACTCGGGAGCCGATGCCCGCACCCTCGCCGGCTGCCGGCGCTTCCGTGATCACGGCAGCCCGCAGCCGCGCCTCGAGCGCCTGGATGCGCCCCTCGAGGAACGACTGTTCCTCACGTGCCGCGTGGTACTCGGCGTTCTCCTTCAGATCGCCGTGTTCCTTCGCGGTCCGGATCCGCGCGATGACCTCCGGTCGCCGCACATCGGTCAACTCGGCGAGCTCGCCTCGGAGTCGCTCTGCACCCTCCGCGGTGAGGGACACGGGGCTCGCGGCAGCCCGCGCCGACCCGGCTGGACGAGCGGCACGCACCGCACGGGACGTTCTGACCACAGGCTCTCCTCGCGCTCCTTCGGCATCGCCATCCGGCACGACCACGACCCGGGTCGGCGGTGCCGGCGGTGCCTTCTCTTCCACGAGTGATGATCCAGCGAGCCCGGTCGCTCGCCGCTCCCCGGTCGGCCGTCGCAGGTTGGCCCATGGCAGCACGATGTCGCGATCCGGCAGGGCCGCGACGTCGTCCGCGGGCACGGCCCCGGCGAATGCCGCAAGCAGCGCGTCCTCGTATTCCTCCGTCGCCTCGGTCTGCGCCCACCAGACCCGCATCGATGTCGAGGGCAGCAATGTCCCGAGCCACTGTCCCGCCGCCGACGGCTTCCGATCGCCCAGCACCGTCCGCTGCATCGCGGCGATCCGACCGCCGATCGACGTGGTCGTGGACCCGATGTAGACGACCGTCTGGGACGGCAGCCAGAACGCCGCCATGCGCGCCGCGAGCGCCTTCGAGGTGGGCCGCTCCCCGTCCAACCGCAACGTCTCGACGCGCTCGATCCACTTGCCGACCCGCGTCAGCTCGATCGGCGCTCGCGGCAGCGGCGCGACCAGCTCCACGACGAAGACGCCCGGTCCGCGCGCAGGCACGGGTCGGCCGGGCGAGCCCCACACGACAGGACCGTCGGCGAGCAGACCGATCTCCCGGAACAGG
>DATHTG010000212.1:0-1788 GCA_035463515.1 Candidatus Limnocylindrales bacterium | reverse complement strand
CCGGCTCGACCTCGATGCTCGCGAAGCCGTCGGTGCCGCCCGACTCGTCGTAGACGCGGCGCAGGACGTCGGCCGCGTCGCCGACGTCGGAGACGGCGATCTCCTCGTAGATCTGGCGGGCGTCGTCGCCCGCCTCGATCTCGCGGCGGATCAGCTCGTCGTACTGCCCGGTGGCGACGGCCTTCGCGAAGATCGTCGGGTTGCTGGTGAGTCCGCGGATGCCATCGGCCACCCACTGCTCGAGCGTTCCGCTCGACAGCAGGTCACGGTCGATGAAGTCGATCCACGGGCTCTGGTCCTGCTCCGCATGGAGCTTCTGGAGCGCGTTCATGTCGTCAGGCCTCCACTTCGGTGCGTGCGCGCACGAGGGTGCGCGCCGCATCGGCGATACAGTCGGCGTCGATCCCCGCAGCATGCAGGAGCTCGAACGGCTTGCCCGATCCGGGCATCTCCCGCACGGCGAGCTTGTGGACCACCGGGTGCGGTTGCTCCTCCGCCAGGGTGTCGAGCACCGCGTCGCCGATACCGCCCTCCGGCCAGTGATCCTCGACGGTGATGATGGCGCCGGTCTCGCGGGCCGCGGTGCGGACCGTGTCGGCGTCGATGGGCTTCAGGCTGTAGAGGTCGATGACCCGCGCGGCGATCCCCTCGGCGGCGAGCGCATCGGCCGCCTTGATCGCCTCGTGGAGGGTGATCCCGGCGCCGATCAGGGTGACGGCGTCGTCGTCGGAGCGACGCACCACCCGGGCGCCACCGATGCGGAACTCCTCGCCCGGCTCGTAGAGGATCGGGGTCTTCTCACGGGTGGTGCGCATGAAGACGATCCCCTCGCGCTCGGCCATCAACGGCACGAGGGCCGCGGTCTGGTTCGCGTCGCTCGGGTAGAGGACCGTCGACCCGTGGATCGCACGGAAGCTCGCGAGATCCTCCAGCGCCATCTGGGAGGGCCCGTCCTCGCCGATGCTGACGCCGGCGTGCGACCCCGCCACCGCGAAGTTCGCGCGGCTGATGGCGGCCATGCGCACGAAGTCGTAGGCGCGGGCCAGGAACGCGGCGAAGGTGGCGGCGAACGGCTTCCAGCCCCGGACCTGCAGGCCGACGGCGGTCGCCATCATCTGCTGCTCGGCGATGTAGGACTGGAAGAATCGCTCCGGCAGCGCCTCGGCGAACTCCTCGGTGTAGGTGCTGTTGCCCACCTCGCCGTCGATCGCGACGACCGTCCCATCGGCCTTGCCGAGCGCGACGAGGGCGTCCCCGAATGCCTTGCGGGTCGCCTCCTTGGTGCCCGGCTCGTAGACGGGAAGCGTCAGGGCCTCGGTCGGGAAGGCGTGCGGCTCGCCACTGCCTTCGGGCTTCGGCACGTCGACCGTGATGTCGCGGATCCCGCCCAGCTCCTCGATCCCGGCCTCCGGGTCGTCGAGCGGCTTGCCGTGCTTGCCGGGCTGGTCGGCCACGGCCTTCACACCGTGTCCCTTCTCGGTCCTGGCGATGATCACGGTCGGCCGGCCGGTCGTGCCGATCGCCTCCGCGAAGGCCGCGTCGATGGCAGCCACGTCGTGGCCGTCGATCTCGATCGCCTTCCAGCCGAACGCCTCTGCACGGCGCCGATACGCGTCGAGGTCCCAGCCGTGCATCGTCTCGCCCGTCTGGCCAAGGCGGTTGACGTCGATGATCGCGGTCAGGTTGTCCAGCTCGTTGTGGCCCGCCGCCTCGAAGGCCTCCCACATCGAGCCCTCCGCCATCTCCGAGTCGCCGCACAGGCACCACACGCGGTACGGGAGCCGATCC
>DATHTG010000211.1:0-4239 GCA_035463515.1 Candidatus Limnocylindrales bacterium | reverse complement strand
CCCTGCCCGGCGGTCTCCCCTATTTCCGATTCGGGACCGGACCTCGGCTCGTCGTCCTGCGCGGATTCACGACGACGCACGACAACCCGAAGGGGCTGCAGCGCACCTTCGAGGTGAAGCTGCTCGCGCCGCTCGCCCGCGGATTCGATGTGTATGCGGTCAACAGAGCACCTGGACTTTCGCCGGGCGCGACGATGGCAGACATCGCGACGCAGCATGCGGCCGCGATCCGCGAGGCGTTCGGCGAGCCGATCGACCTCCTCGGCATCTCGTCGGGTGGCTCGATCGCGCTCCAGGTCGCGGCCGATCATCCCGATGTCGTGCGTCGCCTCATCCTCGTCGGTGCCGCGAGCCGCATCGGCAAGGAGGCAGCGGCGGCTCAGATGCGCTACATCGACGCCGTCGCCGCCGGCAAGCGTGGCGCACACCACCTCGCTCCGATGAAAGTCTCGTCGAAGCTCGGCGCCCGGATCCTCGCTCCCATCATGTGGCTCCTCGATCCGCTCGCCCGACCCAAGGATCCGTCGGACATGGTCGCCTTCGCCCGGGCGGAGGACGCGTTCGACCTCACCGGACGCCTCGACGAGATCGCCGCCCCGACGCTCGTCATCGGCGGGAGCAAGGACGACGTCTACGGGCTCGACCTCCTCCGCGAAACGGCGGACGGCGTTCGCGACGGGCGTCTCGTGGTCTACGAGGGAGCGAGCCACGCCTCGACGATGACTGACAAGCGCCTCGCCGACGACGTTGCGGGCTTCCTGACTCCGCGGTCGGAAACGGGATCGACCAGCGCCGAGCCGGAGGCGATCACCGTCTGAGCCGCCCTCGCCGCGCTGCCCTACCCTTGACCGAGCATGCCCGCCGAATTCATCTACCAGACATATCGGCTCGCGCGGCACTATCCGCCGGACCTCACGGTCCTCGAGGACATCTCGCTCAGCTTCTATCCCGGTGCCAAGATCGGCGTCATCGGGCCGAACGGCGCGGGGAAATCGAGCCTGCTCAAGATCATGGCCGGCCTCGACGACGGCTTCACCGGCGAGGCGCGGCTGACGCCGGGCTTCACGGTCGGGTATCTGAGCCAGGAGCCGCAGCTCGATCCGGCGAAGGATGTGAAGGGCAACGTGCTCGATGGCGTCCGGGAGGTCCAGGGGCTCATCGACGCGTACAACGCCGTGATGGCCAAGTGGTCCGACCCCGACGCCGACTACGAGGCGATCGGCGCGGAGCAATCGGCGCTCGAGGACAAGATCAACGCCGCCGATGCCTGGAACGTGGAACGCAACGTCGAGATCGCGATGGACGCGCTCCGCTGCCCGCCCGACGACCAGGACGTTGCGACGCTCTCCGGCGGTGAGCGCCGGCGCGTGGCCCTCGCCCGACTGCTCCTGCAGCACCCGGACCTGCTGCTCCTCGACGAGCCGACCAACCACCTCGACGCCGAGTCGGTCGAGTGGCTCGAGCGCTTCCTCGACGAGTACGACGGCACGGTCGTCGCCGTGACCCACGACCGCTACTTCCTCGACAACGTCGCGAAGTGGATCCTCGAGCTCGACCGAGGTCGAGGCATCCCGTTCTCCGGCAACTACTCGAGCTGGCTCGAGCAGAAGCTGGAACGACTGTCGCGCGAGCAGAAGACCGCCGATGCCCGCCAGCGCACGCTCGCCCGCGAGCTCGAATGGGTGCGGTCGTCGCCGAAGGCACGTCAATCGAAAGGCAAGGCCCGGCTGTCCGCCTACGAGCAGCTCCTCGCCGAGTCGAACGACGCGAAACGGACGGAACGGGAGCTCGAGATCGCCATCCCGCCGGGGCCACGCCTCGGCGACCAGGTGATCGAGGTCGATGGCCTGCGCAAGGGGTTCGGCGACCGACTCCTGATCGAGGATCTCAGCTTCAAGCTGCCACGGTCGGGCATCGTCGGGATCATCGGCCCGAACGGCGCCGGCAAGACGACGCTGTTCCGGATGCTCGTCGGACAGGAGCCGCCCGACAAGGGCTCCATCACGATCGGCGACACGGTCGTGATGTCGTACGTCGATCAGTCGCGCGACGACCTCGACGGTGACAAGACCGTGTTCCAGGAGATCACGCAGGGCGCCGAGGTCATCAAGACCGGTGCCCGCGAGGTGCCGGCTCGCGCCTACGTGGCGTCATTCAACTTCCGCGGGACCGACCAGCAGAAGGTCGTCGGCCAGCTGTCGGGCGGCGAGCGGAACCGAGTCCATCTCGCCAAACTGCTGCAATCCGGCGGCAACGTCCTGTTGCTCGACGAGCCGACGAACGACCTCGACGTCGACACGCTTCGTGCGCTGGAGGCGGGGCTCGAGTCGTTCCCGGGCTGCGCGGTCGTGATCAGCCACGACCGCTGGTTCCTCGACCGGATCGCGACCCACATCCTTGCCTTCGAGGGCGACTCGCAGGTCAGGTTCTTCGAGGGCAACGTCAGCGACTACGAGGCGTTCCGGCGCAAGGAGCTCGGGACCGCCGCAGATCAGCCGCACCGCATCCGGTACAAGCGCCTGGTGGCGTAGGCGTCGGTCATGACACCTTCGGTGGCGGTCATCGGCGGCGGCGTGGTCGGGCTGTCGACCGCGTGGCATCTGGTCGAGCGCGGCGTCACCCACGTCACGGTCCTCGAGACCCGCGAGATCGCGTCCGGGTCGTCGAGCCGATCGGCCGGGTTCATCGAGACGCAGTACGTCGACCCGCTCGACATCGAGCTCCGCGCCAGGAGCATGCACACATTCCGACGGCTGCAGCGCGACCACGGGCTGCAGATCAAGGAGATCGGCTACCTCCGCCTCGCCCCGGATGACGCAGCGCTCGCGTCGTTCGCGGAAAGCCAGCGTATCCAGCGCGAACACGGCATCGACGACAACGAAGTGCTTGACCCCGATGGCGTCCGGCGGCTCGTGCCGTGGTTGGCGGGTGACGCCATCGCCGGCGGTCTGTTCGGGCCGCGCGACGGGCGGATCGAAGGGCCGGAATACTGCCGACTTCTGGCCGGCCTCGTGAGCGCGGGCGGAGGCACGGTCCGCGAAGGCGTTCGAGTCCGATCGGCGTCCCGGACGACGTCCGGCTGGCGACTCGAGACGACCGACGACGTCGTCGAAGCCGAAGTCGTCGTCAACGCGGCCGGTCCATGGGCACCGCAGGTCGCCGGGTCACTCGGCGTCGACGTCCCGGTGATCCCGCTGCGCAACCAGATCGGGATCTGGCAGCTGACCCGCCCGCTCGATCGCGTCCTCCCGATGGTGATGGACTACATCCCCCACTCCGGGACACGCGGTCTCTACGTCGCCACATACGACGACGCGGACCACGTGCTTGCCGGCCTGCACAGCGAGGAGGTCGTCGGAGCGCGCGTCGACCCCGATTCGTATGACCGTGACGCTGACCCCGACTACCTCGCCGACACCCGCGCCGCCCTCCTGCGACGGATGCCGGATATGCCGCTGGGCGAGGTCCAACGCGCGTGGGCCGGTCTCTACCCGGTCAGTCCCGATGGACTCCCGATCGTCGGCCCGGCAAACGGCGACGCATCGGTGATCCTTGCCGTCGGCGGGGGCGGCTCGGGCATCCAGATGTCGCCGGTCATGGGAGCCCTCGCGGCGGACTGGATCGCCTTTGGCGAGCCACGAGGACTGTCGGACGGACGCCTGGTGACGGCAGACCGAGACAGCCTCGCCAGGTCGTCTACGGCTCGACGCTGACGTCCACGCTCAGGACCAGGTCACGCGCCCCGTCGAACGACGAACCATTCACCGTCAGGAAGTGCCGCCCCGGCGAGGTCCCGCGAGGTATTCGAACATCGACCCGCACCGCTCCGACATCGTTCGCACGCGTCGAGCCGAGGTCGCGGCCGGTCGACAGTGCGTCGAACGCGTCGCCGTCGAGCATGACGGTGATGGGACCAGATGGTTCGAAGCCGCCGGCCGTGATCGTCACCGCCTGCCCGGGTCTGACCGTGTCGTCGTCGATCGCGATGGCCTCGAGCGAGCCGACCACGCTCAGGAACGCGTCCGCCGAACAGCCAGGCCCGGCGCTGACGCGGAGCGACGCCTCCCCGAATGGCGCGTCGACCGGGACGCGGACGGTGAATGTCGTCTGGCCAGTCGGGTCAGTCATGGCGATGCCGAGCGGCACCTGCGGAATGTCGCCGACCAGGTCCGCGAACGCGACGGTCAGCTGGACCGATCCAGGGAAGTCCTGGGCATGGACGGTGACGGGCATGCCAGG
>DATHTG010000210.1:0-4134 GCA_035463515.1 Candidatus Limnocylindrales bacterium | reverse complement strand
GTCCGCCCATCCCCGACCGGCTCGATCGTGATGATCATCTCGCCCGAGCCCATCTCCTCGTTCGGCGAGCCGTCGGCGTTCGCGAACCCGTCCCGGACCTGGATGCGCCGCGGAGGATCGACCTCCACGATGTCCCAGTAGCCGGCCGGTGTCTGGCCCTCCGGCGTGGTCATGTAGTACGACGCGCGGCCGCCGGGGCGAAGATCGAGCGCGGTGAACGTCGCGGGGTAGCCCGGCGGTCCCCACCAGCGCTCCAGCTGGCGCGGGTCGGCCCACAGCTGCCAGACACGCTCCGGCGTCGCCGCGAATTCGGCATCGACGGTCATCGTCAGCTCGTCTGCGTCCTTGCGGACGGCGGTCACGGTCATCGCTCGATCTCCTTCTGCGCCCGCGGCGCATCCTCGGCGAGCACGGCGGCCATCCGGCCGATCCGCGAGCGCCACAGCTCCTCGTAGCGATCGAGCAGGCGTCGCACCATCAGCACCCCCTCGAGGTTCGCCCGGACGACCTTGCGCCGGCCGATGCGCTCCTTGGTGACGAGGCCCGCCCGCTCGAGGATCGCGACGTGCTTCTGGACCGCCGCGAAGCTCATCGGGTAGTGCCCGGCCAGCTCGAGGATGCCCTGCTCGCCGTCGATCGCCCGGCGGACGATGTCGCGCCGAGTGGCGTCCGCAAGGGCGCCGAACATTCGATCGAAGTCGGGCGGTGCAACCTGCATTGATACAACCATATGGTTGTATTTCGTGGTTGTCAAGCGCCGGTAGCGCTCGCCTCGCGCTCGCCGGTTGTCCGGCGGCTGCCGTGCCAAGTACCGTCGGCCCCATGACCGGAGACCGCGAACAAGGACGCCCCGGATGAACGTGGGCGTCGTCGCGCGGCCGGGGATGACCCGGGAGCGCGCGGCGGCGGTCGCGCTCGTGCTCGTCGCGTGCACGTCGCCGCAGATCGGTGCTGCGTTCGCCGTCACCCTGTTCGACGAACTGGGGCCCGCGGGCGCGGCGTTCCTGCGGCTGATCATCGCGGCGATCGTCCTCTGGTTGATCTGGCGCCCACACCTGGCCGGTGACCTTCGCCTCGCGGCCGCGTTCGGGGTCTCGCTCGGGCTCATGAACTGGACGTTCTACGAGGCGATCTCGCGGATCCCATTGGCGATCGCCGTCACGATCGAGTTCGCGGGCCCGTTGCTTGTCGCGGTCGTCGGCTCCAGGCGGCCTCTCGACGTCGTCTGGGTCGGCCTCGCCGCGATCGGCATCGTGCTTCTTGTCAACCCGGGCGGCGGATCCCTGGACCCGGTCGGCGTCGGTTTCGCGCTCGCGGCGGCCGGGTGCTGGATGGCGTACATCTACCTGAGCAAGCGGACCGGCGCGGCGTTTCCCGGTGGTGCCGGGCTCGCGATCGCGATGGCCGTCGGGGCGTTGGTCGTGCTGCCGGCTGGGGCCTTGAGGGCGTCGACGGCGTTCGCGGAACCCGAGCTACTCGGGACGGCACTCATCGTCGCGCTCGCTTCCTCGGTGCTGCCGTACTCGCTCGAGCTCGTCGCGCTCCGACGACTCCCCGCAGCGGTGTTCGGCGTCCTGATGTCGCTCGATCCGGCAGTCGCGGCGGTCGTCGGCTTCATCGCGTTGCACCAGGACCTCGGTCCGCGTGAGGTGCTGGCCATCGCCATGGTCGTGGTCGCGAGCGCCGGGGCGGCGAGCCTGAGTCATCGACCTGAACGCCCGAACGACGATGGGGTCGGAGATCGTCAGCAGAGGACCGGCCCGCAGCCGCAGCACGAACCACAAGAAGCCCGCTGAGCCGCGCGGCTCGCGTCAGCACGACCGCTGCAAGACAGGGACGGGCCCGCGCGTCGCGCCCGTTCGTCGGGACGCGGCACGCTCCTGACATGACGTCGCGTCCCGGGCTGATGGATTCGCGGTTCCGGATGCCGACCGTCCTTCTCGGCATCGGGCTCGGTGGCTTCTTCGATGGCATCGTCCTGCACCAAGTGCTCCAATGGCATCACCTGCTCAGTTCGCCGTACCCACCCGACACCCTCTCGAACCTCGAGCTGAACACACTCGCCGACGGGATCTTCCACCTGACGACGTGGGTCATCACCGCGTTCGGCGTCGTCGCGGTCTGGATGACGGTCCGGGAGAGCGGTGGGCGCCCGAGCTGGCGAGTCCTGATCGGTGGGGTTCTCGCGGGATGGGGAGCCTTCAACGTCGCCGAAGGCCTCGTCGACCACCAGATCCTCGGCATCCACCACGTCCGCCCAGGGCCCGACCAACTGCTTTGGGACGTCGGGTTCCTCGCGTGGGGTGCCCTGATGCTGGTCGTCGGCGTGTTGATCCTGCGCCGGTTGCGCGAGGTCTAGGAAGGACGTCGGCCGCCGTCGCGCCGACCCGTCGCGGCCCGTCACACTGACCACGACGCGGCGCCGCCGCGCGACAGTGAGGCAGGCCGTGTCGCGATCGCCGGTGGCGTTGATCCGTACGCTGATCGACCGCATCTTCCCGCGCGGCGCGCTGATCCTGTCCGTCCTGAGCTTCGGGTACTTCATCGCCGGCATCGTCCGGAACCGGATCTTCGCGAACACGTTCGGCGCCGGTCCGGAGCTCGACGCCTACAACGCGGCCTTCCGTATCCCGGAGATCGCGCTGGACGTCCTGGTGGCGGCCGGCCTGACCGCGCCGTTCGTGCCGATCTTCACCGCACTTCGACACGACGACGAACAGGCTGCGAACACGTTCGGGCGAACGGTCCTCACGGCGGCTGTCCTCGTCATGTCGATCGCAGTCGTCGCGATCTTCCTCGCAGCCCCGTGGCTCGCCACCCAGATCGGCGCCGGCTTCGACGCGCCGACCCGCGCGCTCTACATCGACCTCGTCCGGATCAACTGCCTCGCGCAGATCCTGTTCGCCGCGTCGATCTGCCTTGGCGAGGTCCTCGTCGCGCACCGGCGGTTCCTGTTCTACGCCCTCGCGCCGATCCTCTACACCGGGGGGATCATCGCGGGGACCCTCGCCGGCCGCGCGCTCGATCTCGGGATCGAAGCGACCGCGTGGGGCGCGGTGGCGGGCGCAGCGCTCCACCTCGGGATCCGCGCTCTCGGCATCCTGCGGACGAGCTTCCGGCCGCGACCTGCGCTCCGCGTGCGCACCCCGGCGTTCAAGGAATTCGTGCGACTGATGCTTCCCCGGATGGTCAGCCACCCCATCGAGCCCGCGATCTTCACGTTCTTCACCGCCCTCGCGACGACGATCGCGGTGGGCGGCGTCACGACGATCAACTTCGCGCTCGACTACCAGGTCGTGCCGGTCAGCCTGGTCGGTATCGCCTTTTCGCTGGCGGTCTTCCCGACGCTGTCGATGGCCTACGCCGATGGCGACCAGTCCGCGTTCCGCTCCGTCCTCGGACGGAACGTGGTCACGATCGGCGGGCTCACGACGCTCGCCGCGGTCATGCTCTTCTTCGGCTCAGGGATCCTGGTCGACGTCCTGCTCGGGGGCGGCGAATTCGGCCCCGAGGACGTGGCCCGGACGGCGACGATCGTCGCCGCCTTCGCTGTGTCGGTGCCGTTCGATGCGCTGGCCTATCCCCTCTCCCGCGGTCTGTACGCGACGCACGACACGATCCGCCAGGTGGCCGCGTCGTTCGTCGGATTCGGTACCGTCCTCATCACGTCGAACGCGCTCGTTCCGGGCCTCGGTCTGCTGGCCATCCCCATCGGCTACGCGATCGGGATGGCGGTCAAGGATGCGCTGCTCGCCGCGTTCCTCATCCCGCGAGTCCGCTCCATCGGCCGGTCTCGCCCGACCGCGACCTGAGGCTCAGCCGGTACCGGCGCGGGGTTTCGTCGGCACGACCGTGATGAAGAGGCCGTCGCGGTCCGGGTACTTGCCCTCGGGCCGCTTCCACGGCAGGAAGTTCTCACGCAGCTCGGCGAAGGTCGTGAAGAAGCCCGGTGGATTCGACGGACCCCAGATCGACGAGATGTCGGGGTACCACGGGTCGAGGATGTACGCGCCGGTGATCTTCGAGTCACGGAACACCGCCGGGTCGGCGTCCGCTCTGTAGCCGGTCATGATCCAGGTGTGGGCGCCGCGCCACGCCAGCAGGATGACCGGTGACTTCGTCTTCTTGATCGCC
>DATHTG010000209.1:0-11311 GCA_035463515.1 Candidatus Limnocylindrales bacterium | reverse complement strand
GCGACTGCGCGCGTCTTGGCCTCCGATCGCGAGGGTCTAGACTCTCGCCACGGGCGAGTGGCGGAATGGCAGACGCGCCGGCCTTAGGAGCCGGTGCCGCGTGAGCGGCGTGGAGGTTCGACCCCTCTCTCGCCTACCAGTCCCGAAGGGCGGCGACGCCGGGGACGGCTGCGGTCCCACCTGAGGCGCCGAGGCTGATCAGGCTCGGCGTGGACTCCCAGACCACATCGGACCGCTGAACAGTGGTCGCGGCAGGCCTCGACGTCTCGGCGTGGACTCCCAGGCCACATCGGACGCTGATACAGGGTCGCGCAGCGCCCAGCGCCGCCCCCCGCGCCCTCCCGACACCCCACGACCGCCCCGTCGGGGACCCCGCCCTATACTTCCCGTCCGATGCAGATCACGCGCACCCCAGCTCCCAAGTCGACCGTCCAGCTCCAGATCGAGCTGCCACCCGAGCGCCTCGACCGCGCCCTCGATGCCGCCGTCCGCGCGCTCGCGAAGCGGACACGGATCCCCGGCTTTCGTCCCGGCAAGGCCCCGCGTCCCGTCCTCGAGCGTCACCTCGGCCCGGGTGTCGTCATGGAGGAGGCCGTTGATCACCTGATGCAGGACGCCTACCGCGAGGCGCTCATCAAGGAGGACATCCTGCCGCTGTCGAACGCCGACGTCGAGGTGGTCCAGGCCGAAGAGGGCAAGCCACTGATCTTCAAGGCGGTCGTCCCGGTTCGGCCCGAGGTGACACTCGGCGATTACCGCAACTTCAATTTCAAGCCCGAGATCGAGACCATCGACGACGCGCGCGTCGACCAGGTCGTCGAGGAGCTCCGGGACCAGAACGCCACGCTGGCCGCGGTCGAGGATCGCGGCGCCAAGGACGGGGACTACGCGGTCATCTCGTTCGTCGGGACCCAGGACGGCCAGCCGTTCGAGGGCGGCACGTCGGAGCGGATGCCGCTCATCCTCGGACAGGAGCGGCTCATCCCCGGGTTCGAGGCGAACCTCGTGGGCCTCAAGGTGGGCGATACGACCGAGTTCGACGTCACGTTCCCCGACGACTATCCCGAGGAGAGCCTGGCCGGCAAGCCCGCCCACTTCAGCGTCGAGCTCAAGGAGCTGCGCGAAAAGATCCTGCCCGACCTCGACGACGACTTCCTCGCCAGCCTCGGCGACTTCGCCTCGCTCGATGCCCTCCGCGAGGACATCCAGCGGCGGCTCGAGGCCAACGCCACGGATCGCGCCCGCCACGGCTTCGCCGACCGGATCATCGAATACGCCGTCGCGAACTCGACCGTCGAACTGCCCGAGGTGCTCGTCGACCAGGAGGTCGAGGTGATGCACGACGAGTTCAAGGGCTCGCTCGCGCGCCAGGGCATCAGCGAGGAGGCGTACCTCAAGGCCGTCGAGAAGACCCATGACGATCTACACGCCGACTTCCGTCCGAATGCGGAGAAGCGCGCGAAGACGCTGCTCGTGCTCTCGTAGGTCGCAGACGCCGAGGGCATCACGGTGGCCGATGCCGACGTCGAGGCCGAGGTCGAGCAGGGTCGCCAGCGCTACGCTGGCGACGACCGCCTCACCTCCTACTTCGAGTCCGACCGCGGCCGGTCATTCATCCGGAGCACGCTGCGCCGCAGCCGGGTCGTCGAGGCACTGATCGACGAGTGGCTCGCCGCACATCCCGAGCACCCGCCGTTGCTGCACCTCGAGGACATGCCCGGTTCCGCAGTCAGCGCCGAGAGCGCCCAGGCCGATGCGACGATCGGGGCGACGGACGCCGGCACCGTCATCGATGATGGGGACACGACCGAGCCGTCCGCCGTCGACGAACCCGCCGCTGCAGGCTGACGCTCGCGCAGCCGCGGGGCACGGACCTAGCAACGCCAAGCCAGCAACCACCGTCAAGTCAGGAACGCCAGGAGCCGCCACATGCTCGTCCCGATGGTCATCGAGTCCTCCAGCCGAGGGGAGCGCGCCTACGACATCTACTCGCGCCTGCTGCGCGAGCGGATCATCTTCGTCGGCGATGCGATCGAGGACCACCTCGCCAACCTCGTCATCGCCCAGCTGCTCTTCCTCGATTCCGAGGACCCCGAGAAGGACATCAGCCTGTACATCAACTCGCCAGGCGGCGTCGTGAACTCGGGTCTGGCCATCTACGACACGATGCAGTACCTCCGCGCACCGGTCAGCACGATCTGCATCGGGATGGCCGCATCGATGGCGGCGGTCCTGCTGGCGGCAGGCGCGAAGGGCAAGCGCTACGCGCTCCCGAACAGCCGGATCATGATCCACCAGGGATCCGGCGGGTTCCGTGGCAACGCCCCCGACGCCGTCATCCAGATGAAGGAATGGGAGTTCCTGGTCAACCGCAACATCGAGATCCTCGCCCGTCACACGGGTCAACCCGTGGAAAAGGTGCGCGATGACACCAACCGGGACCGTTTCATGTCTCCCGAGGACGCGAAAGACTATGGCATCATCGATGCGGTGTACTCGGAGCAGTGGGATTCGCTGACGGCCCAGCACCACGACGAGAAGGTCGCAGAAGCGGCCGTCGAGGCGGGCGAGTCCGAGAAGGCACCAGAGCCGAAGCGTTCGAAGAACGATCCGGCGGGATAGGGAGCAAGGACAGCCACTCGTGACCTCGACCAGCGGCAGCAAGGGACCCAAGGTCCCGTATCGCTGCTCTTTCTGCGGCAAGAGCCAGGAGCAGGTCCGCAAGCTCATCGCGGGTCAGGGTGTCTACATCTGCGACGAGTGCATCAACCTCTGCCAGGAGATCATCGAGGAGGAGATGCTCGAGACGCCGCGTCCGAAGCAGACGGCGTCGAAGCTCCCGAATCCGCATCAGATCAAGGACGCTCTCGACCAGTACGTCATCAGCCAGGAACGGGCCAAGAAGGTCCTCTCGGTGGCGGTCTACAACCACTACAAGCGGGTGAACGCGGGTCACCAGGTCGATGACGTCGAGCTCCAGAAGTCGAACGTCCTGCTCGTCGGGCCGACCGGCAGCGGCAAGACCCTGCTCGCCCAGACGCTCGCTCGCGTCCTCGACGTCCCGTTCTGCATCGCCGACGCGACGTCCCTGACCGAGGCCGGCTACGTCGGCGAAGACGTCGAGAACATCCTGCTCCGGCTCATCCAGGCGGCCGACTTCGACGTCGCCCGGGCCCAGCGCGGGATCATCTACATCGACGAGATCGACAAGATCGCGCGCAAGGCGGACAACCCCTCGATCACCCGCGATGTCTCCGGCGAGGGCGTCCAGCAAGCGCTGCTCAAGATCCTTGAGGGGACCATCGCCAACGTCCCGCCGCAGGGCGGGCGCAAGCATCCCCACCAGGACTTCATCCAGATCGACACGACGAACGTGCTGTTCATCTGCGGTGGCGCGTTCGACGGGCTCGAGAAGATCGTCGAGGAGCGGGTCGGGCGGCGGTCGATCGGCTTCGGCGCCGATGGCGCGATGTCGCCCGCGGACAAAGGCCGCATCCTCGAGAAGCTGATGCCCGAGGATCTGCTCAAGTTCGGGCTGATCCCGGAGTTCATCGGCCGCCTCCCGGTCATGGTCACGCTCAGCGCGCTGACCGCGGACGACCTGGTCAAGGTGCTCACCGAGCCGCGCAATGCCGTCACGCGGCAGTTCCAGAAGTTCCTCGCGCTCGACAAGGTCGAGCTCGCGTTCACCCCGGGCGCCCTCAAGGCCGCCGCGGAGGTGGCGCTCGACCGCAAGACCGGCGCTCGCGCTCTCCGCTCGATCGTCGAGGAGTCGCTCCTCGAAGTGATGTACGACATCCCGGAACGGACCGAGGTCCGCAAGTGCATCATCACGGAGGAGACGATCCGCTCGGGACGGGTGCCGCTCCTCCTGACGAAGACCGAGGTCGAGGAAGGCGTCGACGAGACGAACTACGAGGAGTGGCTCGCCGAGCGCGGCGAGACCGCCTGATCGTCCAGGCGGCCCGCCAGCGTCGGCACGGGACCGGGCGCTAGACCTCGATCGGGACCTCGTAGACCTGCGGCGTCGGATGCCCGGCCCGCTCGTGGACCCGCATCACGGCCTCCCGGGACGGACCCGTTGCGAGGCAGAACACCTTGCCTGCTTCGGGATCGAGCCACGCGTGCTCGTAGACCACGCCCTCGGCGTCCTGGATGTCGAGGTCGCGCTGATGGGCTTCGGCGAGCTGCTGCGCCGTGACGCCGAAGAAGCCATCGTGGACGTCCATGAACTTGGCCATCGTGGTTCTCCTCGTTCGTGGCGATCACCCTGATCGCGTTGCGACAAGACTGACGCCGCGGGCCGAGGCCGCGCATCGGTCATCTGACCGATGCGCCCTCCCGTCGCGAGCCTAGACTTCCCACTCGTGATCACGCGACGACCGCTCGTGTCCCCTGTGCTCGTCGGGCGCGACGAGCTGCTCGACCTCGCTGGTCGCCGCATCGCCGAGGTCCTCGAAGGCGATGGCCGTTTCCTGTTGCTCGCCGGGGAGGCGGGCATCGGCAAGACCCGGTTGCTCAACGCCATCGAGGACCGTGCCAAGGCGTCGGGGTTTCGGGTCGCGCGTGGGGGTGCCTATCCATCCGACCGGCACGTCCAGGGGGCGATCCTCATCGACACCGCGCGTTGGCTCGGGCGATCGCCCGATCCGGATCTCGCCGCGGCGGGTGCAGCGCTCGACGGGGTCATCCGAGCGGCGCCAGTGGATGGCGCCGGGGACGCGCATCGGCGACGACGGATCCTCACGCTCGACGCGAGCGAGATCCTGGCGTCCGTGGGGGCATCGGGCCCCGTCCTCCTCGAGCTGGAGGATCTGCACTGGTCGGACGACCTGACGCTGCAGATCCTGGAGACCGTCGCGGGCCGGATCCAAGGGACGCCGCTCCTCATCGTCGGCACGTACCGGAGCGACGAGCTCTTCCCGCGCGTCCCGATGCGCGAGTGGCGCGCGCGCCTCACCGGACGGCGGCTCGCCGAGGAGGTCCGCCTCACGCGACTCGCCGAGGCCGAGACTGCGACCATGACGTCGGCCATCCTCGGATCGGACCTGCCCGCGGCACGCGATCTCGTCGCTGCCGTCCAGACGCGATCCGACGGGATCCCGCTCCACGTCGAGGAGATCCTCGCCCTCCACGGCGACGCCGTACCACCCGCCGAGGACACGCGTCCGTCCAGGCTCCCGGCATCGGTCGAGGACGCGATCATCGGCCGGATCGAGGGGAGGTCGCCGGAGGCCATCGCGGTGGCGCGGGCCGGCGCGGTGATCGGCCGATCGTGTGATCTGGCGCTCCTCGCCGCCGTCACGGATCGACCGATCGAGGACCTCGCCGCGCCGCTCGCGGAGCTCGCCGATCACTTCCTGCTCCTTCCCTCGCGCGTGCCCGGCCGGTATGTGTTCCGCCATGCGCTCATCTGCGATGTGATCTACGAGCACATCGCAGAGCCGGAACGGCGTCGACTCCACGAGCGGACCGCGGAAGCTGCCGCGGACAGGAGCGACCTCGGCGGCGAGGCGTTCCTGGCCATCCAGTACGAGCGCGCCGGGCGACCGGAAGCGGCATTCACGACCGCGAGATCCGCGGCGACCGCCGCGAGCGCCTTGTCGTCACATCGAGAGGCGTTCGCGCTCTACGAGATCGCGCTGCGCACTGCCCCCGCGGGCCTGCCGGCCGCCGAGCGTGCCGAGCTCCTTTTCGCCTACGCGACGACGGCCGCGGCGACCGACGACAACGCGGCAGCGGACCAGGCGTTCAGCGATGCGCGCGCGGCGTTCGTGGCGGCCGGCGAACCCGTCAGAGCGGCGACCCTTCGAGCACCGCATGTCGACGTTCGCCACCTGCTCGGCGACGACCTTCGCACGCGCGAGCAGATGCTCAACGACGGTCTCGCCGAGCTCGACGCGGTCGAGCGTGCCGGCAGCTCGACCGACGGCGAGCTGGATAGAGCGCGCGCGGTGCTGCTCGCGGCCGTCGCGGCTGCCAACATGCTCGACCGCCGGCTCGACGTCTCGATCGATCTCGCGACCGAGGCGCGCCGCCTGGCGACCGAGACCGGAGACGTGACCACCGAGCGACACGCGGCGACGACCCTCGGGTCGTCGTTCGTGTTCGCCGGGCGGATGGACGAGGGCTGGCAGTTGCTCGCTGGCGCCGTCGAGGAGGCGAAGGCCGGCAGACGCGAGGCCGACGCGTCGCGTGCGTATCGGATGATCGGCTCGTCCGCTTCGGTCCTCGTCGAGTACGACCGGGCCGAGCGCTGGCTTCGCGAGGGGATCGACCACGCCGAGGCGGCCGAGACCTGGAACGACCGGCACTACATGGCCGCCCACCTCGCGCACGTCCTCTGGGCCACCGGCCGATGGGACACGGCGCGCGATGTCGCAAGCCACGCACTGGCCGACGGGCGTGGCGGGATCACGACCCGGATCACCGCGCTCCACGTGCTCGGATACGTCGCGCTGGGACGGGGCGAGCTCGATGCGGCACGGAACCACCTCGACGAGGCCCGACGCCTCGGCGAGGCGATGCGGGAGCTCCAGCGGCTGTCGCCGGCGCTCTGGGGCCTTGCCGAGGTCGCGCTCGCGGCCGATGATCCGGCACGCGCCGTCGACCTGGCCGAGGGTGGCGCCACGGCGTCGGCCGCGGTGGACGATGCCGCGTACCTGTACCCGTTCGTCGTCACGGGCACGCGTGCCTACCTGGCGCTCGGCGATCCGGGGCGCGCGCGCGACTGGTTGGAGCGTGTCGCGATCCCGATCGAACGCCGCGGGATCCCGGGGACGCTCGCAAGCCTCGACCACGGGCGCGGGCTGCTGGCCGCAGCCGACGGGATGACGGGCGTCGCGCGAACGCTCCTCGTCGCGGCTGCCGCTGGCTGGCGGGATCGGCGGCGGGCCTGGGAGGGGACATGGGCACAGCTCGACCTGGCGCGCTGCCACCTCCGCTCGAACCAGCGGGCGGAGGCCGTCCGGGCCGCATCCGCGGCGCGCGACGCCGCGCTCGGGCTGCCCGCGCCGATGGTCGCCCGCGGAGCGGAGGAGATCATCGGACGGCGCCGATCCACCGACGATCTGGACGGCTGGGCGCCGCTCAGCGCCCGCGAGTTCGAGGTCGCGCGACTCGTCGCCCAGGGCCGGACCAACCCGGAGATCGCGGCGGCGTTGCGGATCAGCCGCAAGACCGTATCGGCCCATGTCGAGCACATCCTCGACAAGCTCGGTGTCGAGCGCCGAGCAGGGATCGCCGCCTGGGTGGGCGCACGGCCCGTGCTACACTCCCGGCCTCACGGCGACGACCGAGAGGAGTAACGTCGGGTCCGGCCCGGAGCGAGCGCGGGATGGTGCGAGCCGCGTAGGGGCCCACCGGCGCGAAGGTCGCTCGGGAGCTGTGACGGCCGACGCCCGATACCGCGTCGAGAGGGCACCGGATCAACCCGGCGCGATGAGCGCCACGGCTCCGGTCGCCGAACCAGCAGGTGGTACCACGACCCGCTCGTCCGCTGGACGCGCGGGCGTTCTGTTTCCCGGGCCGGGTGAGGAGTCCCACGAGTCGATGACGGATCTGCCGAAGGCCTACACCCCGCGCGACGTCGAAGGCGCGATCTACGAGCGCTGGCTTGCGGCGGACGTCTTCGCGCCGGACGGCGCAGGGTCCACTGCGGATCCCGCGTTGCCGCCGTTCACCATCACCCAGCCGCCGCCGAACGTCACGGGCTCCCTGCACCTGGGACACGCGCAGCGGACGGCCGTCGAGGATCTGCTGGTCCGCCACGCCCGGATGCGCGGTCATCGGACGCTGTTCCTGCCGGGCCTCGATCACGCCAGCATCGCCGCCCAGTTCGTGCTCGACGGGATCCTCGCCAAGGAGGGCGAGAGCCGCCAGACGCTGGGGCGGGAACGCTACCTCGAGCGGATGCGAGCATTCTCGGATACCACCAGGCCGGTGATGCTCGCGCAGCAGCGACGCGTCGGCGCGTCGGCCGATTGGGGTCGACTCCGTTACACGATGGACGAGGGCTCGGCGAAAGCCGTGCGGGTCGCCTTCGACCGGCTCTACCGTGACGGGCTCGCATACCGCACCGAGGCACTGGTCAACTGGTGTCCGGGCTGCCGGACGAGCGTCAGCGATCTCGAGGTCGTGCCGACGCCGGAGACCGGCACGCTCTGGTCCGTGCGCTACCACCTGATCGATCCGGCGACCGGCCAGCCGCTTCCCGACGAGGGGATCGTGGTCGCGACGACCCGACCGGAGACGATCCTCGGCGACGTTGCGGTCGCCGTCCATCCTGACGACGACCGCTACCGGGCGATGGTCGGCCGGATGGCGCGCATCCCGTTCGTCGAGCGTGACGTGCCGGTCATCGCGGACGAGGCGGTTGACCGCGCCTTCGGCACCGGCGCGGTCAAGATCACGCCCGCCCACGACCAGGACGACTATGCGACCGGCAAGCGCCACGGACTGCCGATGCCCACGGTCCTCGCCGACGACGCCACGATCGCGGACACCGGGACGCGGTACGACGGCATGGACCGGTACGAAGCGCGCGAGCTGATCGTCGCGGAGCTCGCCTCCCGCGGCGACCTCGTCGACCAGAAGCCGCACGAGATGATCATCGGTCGTTGCCAGCGCAGCAACGATGTCCTCGAGCCGCGGCTCAAGACGCAGTGGTTCATCCGGACGGGACCACTCGCGGAGCGTGCACTCGACGCTACGCGCTCCGGGCGTACCCGGATCCTGCCCGAGCGCTTCGAGAAGACCTGGGAGCATTGGCTCACCGGCATCCGCGACTGGAACGTCTCGCGGCAGCTGTGGTGGGGTCACCGCGTCCCCGCCTGGTATTGCCCTGACGGCCACGTGACGGTGTCGCCCGAGGAGGCAGGGCCGGCCGCCTGCGAGGTGTGCGGCCGGCCCGCTGCCGAGCTTCAGCAGGACCCCGACATCTTCGATACGTGGTTCAGCTCCGGCCTCTGGCCGTTCTCGACCCTCGGCTGGCCCGACGACACCGCCGACTATCGGACCTACTACCCGACCTCGGTGATGGAGACGGGCTACGACATCATCTTCTTCTGGGTCGCCCGCATGATGATGCTCGGACTCCACCTCACGGACCGCGAGCCCTTTCACACCGTCTATCTCTCGGGCCTCATCCGCGACCCCGAGGGCCAGAAGATGTCGAAGACCAAGGGCAACGTCGTTGATCCGCTCGCGGTCATCGATGAGACCGGCGCCGACGCATTGCGGTTCGCGCTGATCCACGGCGCGGCGGCCGGTCAGGATCAGCGATTCGGCCGGACGAAGCTCGAGAACGCGCGGAATTTCGCGAACAAGCTCTGGAATGCGACACGGTTCGTGGTGGGCACGCGGCCGCCCAGCGTCGCGGAGGGCGCGGAGCGGCGACTGCCCACGGAGGCCCATCTCGGCCCGGCCGAGCGCTGGATCCTGTCGCGGGCGAGTGCGACGGTCGCCGCCGTTGACGCGGCGATGGCCGACTTCGCCTTCGGTGAGGTGACGCGCCTCCTGTACGACGCGATCTGGAACGAGTTCTGCGACTGGGGCGTGGAGCTCGCCAAGGTGCGCCTGTCGGACGAGACGCTGCCCGCGGAGACGCGCGAGGCGACGTGGTGGGCGCTGGTCGAGGCGCTCGACACGTACTTGCGGCTCCTCCACCCCATCATGCCGTTCGTGACCGAGGCGTTGTGGGCGGCGATCCCGCATCGGGCGACCGATCCCGACCTGCTCATCGTCGCCCGCTGGCCCGCGCCGCTCGGCCGCGACGAACGCGTCGAGGCCGAGGTCGACGCGATCCTCGACCTCGTCCGAGGCCTTCGGAACGCTCGCGCCGAGTCGCGCGTCGCGGCGGCCACGTGGCTGCCGACCGAGGTCGTCGTTCCCGTGGCGATGGGTCCGACGTTCGAGGCGCTTCGGCCGGCCGTGGAGCGGCTCGCCCGGGCACGACCGCTCGACCGGCGGCTGTCTCGCGAGGCGCTGGGGCAGGGGAGTGGCACGACCGACGGGGCGCTGACGGTGATCGCCGGAGAGCTCGAGGCGCTCGCCCATCGCGTGGACGAGGCGGCTGATGGCGCGGGCCGCGGGGCGGAGCGGGCGCGACTCGAGCGGGAGCTCGCCGACGCACGCGGATGGCTCGCGAGCGCCCGTGATCGACTTGCGAACGAGGCGTTCATGGCGAAGGCGCCCGCGAACGTCGTCGAGGGCGCGCGAGCCCGGGAGGCCGAGCTCGCCGACCAGGTGGCCAGGCTGGAGGACCGGCTAGCCGATCTCGGCTCGTAACGTCGCGACCACCGGCAGGTGATCCGAGGCGTCACCGGCGTCGGTGAGGACGCGACAGTCGTCGACTCGAAGGCCGCGGACGAGCACATGGTCGATCGCCAGTGGGCCGCACGAGCGTCGAGCGGGATCGTCGGCGGCGATCCCGACCGCGTCGAAGGCGTCGACGACGGCTGACGCCAAGTGGCGGAGCTCGGGTGCGTCGATCGAGGCGTTCAGATCGCCCATGACGATGATGGGCGGGCGGCGCTCGTCGATCATGTCGAGCAGCGCGGCCGCCTGAAGCGCTCGCTGCCCACCGCCGGCGTATGCGAGATGCGTCCCGATCACGGTCACGGGCACCGAGCCCGGGTCGACCGTCCCGCCGACCGCGCAGCGCGGTTCGCGCGTCCCGTACGGCGCGGCAGCGAATGTCACGCCGGCGAGCGGGAGGTCCGATCCGGCCGGCTCGACGAGTGCATCGTCGGCGGCCACGGGGAGCCCCGTCGCGAAGCCGTCCCGCACCGGCTCGTGCGTCAGCAGGACGTTGCCCCACGTGGCGCTTCCGACCGCGCGCCCGCTCTCGGGCTCGACGAGCGTGTAGGCGTGGACGGCCGCGTAGCGAACGCGCATACCGATCCGCCGCGCGAGCTCGAGCGGCTGATCGTGGACCTCGCCATGGACGTCGTAGAACGCGACTTCCTGGAGGGCCACGACGTCTGCGTCCAGTCCGCCGATGATCGCGGCGATGCGCTCGAAGCGCTCGTCGGTGACGTGCCGCCACCATCCCGCCGGGAACGGCTCGCCCGGTCCGATCGCGGCCCGGATGTTCCAGGTCGCGACGCGGATCGGCGCGCTCGTTACTTGACGGACCCGGCCAGCAGGCCCTGGACGAAGTACCGCTGGAGGCTGAAGAACACGAGCAGCGGCACGGCCATGAGGATGAAGGCGCCCGCGGCCAGCAGGTGCCATTCCGTGCCGTACTGGGTCAGCAGGTTCTGGATGGCCTTCGTCATCGGCCACATGTCGCCGCGCTGGACGAAGACCA
>DATHTG010000208.1:0-4203 GCA_035463515.1 Candidatus Limnocylindrales bacterium | reverse complement strand
GCTGATCGCGGGTTGGAAGGACGACGTCGAGCGATTGGTCGCGGCGCTCGCGCCACGAGATGAGCAGGATGCGGCCTGAGCTCAGCGCTGGCGTTCTTGGCTTGAACGAGGGCGAGGTTGAGCGTGAGAGTGTGGCTCCGGCGGTAGGATTCGAACCTACGACCAAGCGGTTAACAGCCGCCCGCTCTACCACTGAGCTACGCCGGAACGAGTGCGGGCGGCGGTCGCGCCCGCGGGCCCAGCGCGTCGCGCGCGGACCGCCGGAAGGATACCCCAGACGCGCTAGCGCAGCAGCAAGACGACCCCCGAAACGACCGCTGCGAGGGCGAACGAGACTCCGGCGAGCTTGAGCCAGGTGTCCCTGATCGCGACCATCGTGGCCGCCCGCCCGAGCGATGGACGGACATGCTGCAGCGCCGCCGACCACGTCGGGTCGCGCTGGACGAAGCCGACGCGAGCGTCGGCGAGGGCGAGATTGACGTCGGCCATCCGGCGAGCGACGGAACCCGGCGCGAGTCTGGCGGTCGTCGACATGAGCTCGGTCGTGTCTGCCGTGCCGGTCTCGAGCCAGTCGATGTACTGGCGCAGCGACGCCGCCTCGAAGGCGTCCTCCGGCGTCTGCGGCTGCAGTGCGGCCAGCCCAGCGCGGGCCTCGGCGTGTCGACAGACGAAGGCCAGGACTTCGATCCGTGCGGTCTGCGTCGCGGACGTCGACGGCGTCGACACAAGCCATCGGTCGATGTCGTCCGGCTTCGTCGGCACCGGCCCCCCGGTCCGTGCGTGGAACCGGTCCATCTCGGCTCGACCGAGCCAGCTGTACGACTCGAAGGCGCGGCGCAGCGGAGCTGGGACCGACGCGTACGCCGCCGCCGACCCGAGGAGCGCGCCGATGGCTGCCACCACCGCCGAGCCGATGGGGAACGGCATGCGGTCGGCGATGAGCGGCGTCCCGAGGATCGCGACGACGACCGCGATGGCGCCGTTGATCAGGAACCCACGCTCGAGGGCCGGCGAGAACGCCCGGACCATCGCGACGCTTCGGTCCGGGAAGGCGTCGAGGCTCGTATCGGTCATGCGCCTATGAAGCCGTCTGCCGCGCCGGAACGTCCATAGGCCGATGGTCGACCGGGCGACCGGACCGGTCAACGGATACGCTGGCCCGATGACCCCTCCCCCGCCCCCGGTCCAGCGCTGGCGGACGCTCGTGCTCCTGTATCCCGTCCTCGACGCCAGGTACGGGTCGGGGATCTCACGGAAGCGGGCCCGCCGCGTCATGACACGCGACGAGCGGGAGGTCGTGATGGGCGTCGTCGAGCGGCTGGCCTCCACGGTGCTGGACTGGAGCTCGGGCCTGGCGACCCTCGATCCCGTCGATGTCATCGAGGTCCGCCGGCCCGTCACGTCGTTGTCGTCGAGTGGCGGCGGCAAGTGGTGGGTCGGGCCGCGCGAGGTCAAGCCGGAACTGGAGGCCGTCGCCGCGTCGGGTGCCAGATACGACTCGGTGTATGCGCTGTGGCCGTGCGAGGCCGGTGTGCCGCAATGCGGCTGGGGGTGTACGCAGGGAGCGTCCGACGCCACGTTCGGTGCCGGGTTCTCGTCGATCTCGACGGACCACTGGCGGACACTCGCGACGGACCCCGACCCCGAACAGGGCTACGTGCACGAGTGGCTGCATCAGGTCGAGGGCGCATACCGCGGCCTCGGTCTGGGCGAGGACGAGCTGCCATCCCTGCACGACGCGGCCCGGTTCACGTCCACACGGCCGGTCGACGAGCCGCCATACGGGAAGTCGTATGCGGAATACGAGAGCGGCTCGCGGACGTGGTCGCCGTGGTACCGCGACTACATGACGGGACGGCTGCGGCCGGTGGGCTCTGGCGATCGGCTCATCGACGTGCCGATCGGCCTCACGCCCGATCGGTGGGGGTTGCGGGAGTGACGTTGTCGTTGGATCGACCGTTGGTGTCCGTGGCGGCTCTGGCGCAGGCGATCGATGATCCGGCACTCCGCATCGTCGATTGCCGGTGGTATCTCGGTCGACCCGGCGACGGCGCGCTGGCATTTGCGGCGGGCCATCTCCCTGGGGCGATCCACCTCGACATCGATGCGGATCTCACCGCGCCGTCGGGCCCGGGCCGACATCCGTTGCCGGACCCGCTCGAGTTCCGACGGCGGCTCGAGGAGGTCGGGATCGGCGACGAGCACACCGTCGTCGCCTACGACGATCTCGGCGGCTGGGTTGCCGCTCGTCTCTGGTGGATGCTCGACGATCTCGGGCATGAGGCAGTCGCTGTCCTGGATGGCGGGATCGGCGCGTGGACGGATGCCGGGTTGCCGCTGACGACCGATGTCCCGGCGTTTCCAGCGGCACGGCTGACGTTGCGCGGATCGTGGGGCCGCGTCATCGACCGGGATGAGTTGCGGGATTCCCTCGGGGCGGTGCGGTTGCTCGATGCGCGGGCGGGAGCGCGCTATCGCGGCGAGACCGAGCCGATCGACGCATATCCGGGCCATATCCCGACGGCAGTCAGCGCCCCCACCGACGGGAATCTCGCGGCCGACGGTCGGTTCCTGTCCGGGGCGGAGCTCGCCCGGCGGTACCAGTCGTTGGGCGCCGATGGGTCCGCGGGCGAGGTCGTGGTGTCGTGCGGGAGCGGCGTGTCCGCGACCCACGACGCGCTGGCACTGCGGATCGCGGGGCTCCCTGACGCCCGCCTCTATCCAGGCTCGTACAGTGACTGGACCCAGCAGGGCTGGCCGGTCGCAAGCGGCCCCGAGCCGGGCGACCCCCCAGGTCACATGCCAGGCGACCCGCCACGCCGCGCGCGGGGCGACCGGCCCGGTCATGTCCCAGGCGACCCGCCGGACGAGGCGCCAGGCGTGCCGCTAGGTGATCCGCCGGAGAGCGTCAGCTAAGTCGGTGAAGGGCCGCAGACAAGCGGCGACCATCAGGCTTCACCGATGGGCAGCCGCGAACGCGCGATCGACGTCGGTGCGGCGCGAGGTCGCGCGGCGACCGACCAGGTGCTTCGTGAACTGCGCAGCGGTCGACTCGATCGGAACCTGAGCGGTGAGGCGGTAGCCGCTGCGGTCGGCCTCTCCGGAGCGCACTACAGCCGCCTGGAACGTGGCCTTGTTCGAGGGATCACGATCGAGCAGATGTCGGCACTGCTCGCCGCCGTCGGTCTCGAGCTTGCCGTCCGCGTCTATCCGGCCGGCGAGCCGATCCGCGATGCCGCGCATGTCGCGCTGATCGGTCGATTCCGGAAGGTCCTGCATCGCTCGCTCCGTGCCATTACCGAGGTGCCGTTCCCGGCGGCGGGCGACAAACGTGCGTGGGATGTGGTCGTCGCGGGTGTCTCCTGGCGCCACGCGTATGAGGCCGAGACTCGGCCACGCGATCTACAGGCGCTCGAGCGGCGAATCGCCTTGAAGGCGCGAGACGGTGGCGTCGAGTCGGTCAGCCTGCTTCTCCTCGACTCGCGCCACAACCGCGACTTCGTGCGCGCACACGGCGACTCGCTCCGGCAGCGCTTTCCCGTTCCAGGCCGCCGTGCTCTCGAACTCCTCCGCGCGGGCGCGGATCCCGGTGCCGGGAGCGTGATCCTGATCTGACCCTGCGCCACAGGCATGAACGGTCGCTCTGAGGCCTCAGCCGAGGCGACATACGTCAGATCCGTGCGTCTCGTGCAGGAAACTCGACCGCGGACGGTCTCGTCACACTGAAGCCTGCGCGGAATGCAGATACTCGCCTCGCCAGCGACGGTAGTTGTGTCTGGCGCAGGATCCTGCGTCAGGCGCAGGTCAGCGACCGGGGGTCCCGGAGACGGCGATCCGGCCCACGCCGCGCGGCGTTGGCACGCTGGAACGCGCCCACCCGCCCGCGCCGGTCTGCGTGCGCGTGAGCGGCCGGCGGCTCCGCGCCGTGCCTCGCGCCGTGCCTCCGCGGTGCGCGCGCCGTTCTGCGTCCCCGGAGCGCGGGACCGGCCGGCCGCTCCGCCCCGCGCCACCGCCCGGCGCGCCTCAAGCCGGGCTCCAACGCGCCCGAACCGTTACTCCAGGTAGTCCTTGAGCTTTCGAGAGCGGGACGGGTGACGCAGCTTGCGCAGCGCCTTCGCCTCGATCTGGCGGATCCGCTCGCGGGTCACGTTGAACTCCTTGCCCACTTCCTCGAGGGTCCGGGCGCGGCCGTCTTCGAGCCCG
>DATHTG010000207.1:0-6012 GCA_035463515.1 Candidatus Limnocylindrales bacterium | reverse complement strand
AGACGCCGTCCATGGCCGTCGGCCGGGCGCACTACTAGATGATCTGCGCGCCGACCGGCGGGATCATCGACGACCTGATCGTGTACAGGCTCGCCGAGGACCGGTTCATGGTCGTGGCGAACGCGGCGAACGCGCAGGTCGTATCCGAGGCGCTGGCGGAGCGGCTGCGGGGTTCGCGGGCCGTGCTGGACGACCAATCATTGGCGACAGGACTCGTCGCGATCCAGGGTCCGCGCTCGGTCGACGCGCTACGGCCGTTGACGACCGTCGACCTCGACGCGCTGCGCTACTACGCGATCGCCGACGGCCAGGTCGCCGGCATCGATGCGCACGTCGCGCGGACCGGTTATACGGGCGAGGACGGCTTCGAGGTCTTCGTCGAGACGGCGCGCACCGGCGAGCTGTGGGATGCGATGCTCGAGGCGACGCGGGACGTCGAGGGTGGCCCGGTCGGACTCGGTGCCCGGGACACGCTCCGGCTCGAGGCGGGGATGCCGCTGTACGGCAACGAGCTGGACCTCACCACGACCCCGTATGACGCCGGGCTCGGTCGCGTCGTGAAGCTGGACAAGCCGACCGATTTCGTCGGGCGGGCGGCGCTCGAGAAGGCCGCCGCCGACGGCCCGAAACGGCAGCTCGTCGGGCTCGCCGTCGAGGGACGGGGCATCGCTCGTCACGGATACCCAGTCCTCGTAGGTGATCGCCGGACGGGCGTCGTGACCAGCGGCACACAGTCGCCGACGCTCGGCGTGCCGATCGCGATGGCCTACGTCGCACCCTCCGACGCAGAACCGGGCACCATGGTCGATATCGAGATCCGCGACGTGCGCGTCCCGGCGCGTGTCGTGCCGCTGCCGTTCTACCGGAGGAGCAGTTGACGTGAGCGCCCCGACCGACTTGCGCTACACCCGAGACCACGAGTGGGTCCGGGTCGACGGTGAACAGGCGACCGTCGGGATCACCCAGTACGCGGCCGATCAGCTCGGCGACATCGTCTTCGTCGAGTTGCCCGATGCGGGACGCGACCTCGAGGCATCGAAGCCATTCGGCGTCGTCGAGTCGGTCAAGGCGGTCAGCGACCTGTACGCGCCGCTGACGGGCTCGGTCACCGAGACCAATGAGAGACTTTCCGCCAATCCCGAGCTCGTCAACAGCGACCCGTACGGAGACGGCTGGATGATCCGGATCCGGGTCGCCGATCTGGCCGACACCGAGGATCTCCTCGACGGTCCCGCTTACGACGATCTCGTCGCGGCGGGCTGATCGGACGATGCCCTACGGCCCACATACCCCGGCCGATCGCGAGCGGATGCTCACGGCCCTCGGCCTCGATAGCGTCGACGAGCTTTTCGCCGACATCCCAGCCGACCTGCGCGCCACGGCGCTCGACCTTCCACCTCCTGAGCCCGAGCTCGAGCTGTCGGCGCGCCTCCGCGAGCTGGCGGGTCGGAACCGGGCGGACCTCGTGTCGTTCCTGGGCGCGGGCGTGTATCGCCATTGGACGCCCCCGGCGGTCGACCAATTGCTGCTCCGCGGCGAGTGGTACACGGCGTACACGCCGTATCAACCCGAGGTCAGCCAGGGCACGCTGCAGTCGATCTATGAATACGAGTCGCTGATCGCCGAGCTCGTCGACCTGGACGTCGTCTCGGCGTCGCATTACGACGGGGCAGCGGCGACCGCCGAGGCGGCGCTCATGGCGTGCCGTGCGACGCGACGCGACCGCGTCCTCGTCAGTCGTGGCGTCCATCCCCAGTACAGAGAGACGCTGCAGACGTACATGCATGGCCTCGAGCTCGAGGAGATCCCGCGCGTGGCAGACGGCGACGCCGCCGGCACGACGGACCTCGAGACGCTCGAGCGGATGCTCGCCGACACCGACCGGCCCGTCGCTGGCGTCATCGCCGCGAACCCGGACTTCCTCGGGCTCCTGGAGCCGATGCCGCGGATCGGCGAGCTGGCACATGCGGCGGGCGCCCTGTTCGTCGCCGTCGTCGAACCCGTCTCACTGGCCGTCCTCACCCCGCCCGGCACGTACGGCGCGGACATCGCCGCCGGCGAGGGGCAGCCGCTGGGGATCGCGCCGCAGTACGGCGGCCCGTACCTCGGGATCCTCGCCTCGACCGACGCGCTGGTCCGCCAGATCCCCGGGCGGCTGGTCGGGATGACGAGCGATCTGGATGGCAAGCGAGCGTTCGTCATGACGTTGCGCGCACGCGAGCAGGACATCCGACGAGACAAGGCCGCGAGCAACATCTGCACGAACCAGGCGCTGCTGGCGCTGGCCGCGTCGATCTACCTCGCGACGATCGGGCCGCATGGCCTGCGTGACGTGGCCGCCACCGGAGCCGCGCGTGCGGCAGAGCTCGAATCGGCGCTCGCCGCGATCGGCGTGGAACGGATCCATCGCGGCCCGTACCTCAATGAGTTCGCGGTGCGTGTGCCCGAGGCGCGGACCGTCCATCGCAGGCTGATCGAGCGTGGCTTCCTGGCGGGCCTCGTGCTTGCCGACGCCGAGCCGGACGAGCCGACGGTCGCGGATGGGCTCCTCTTGGCAACGACCGAGCTGACGACCCCGGGCGACATCGCCCGCTTCGTCGCCGCGGTGCAGGAGGTGCTCAGTGGCCGCCCGCCGGTGGGTGTCGAGACCGGCGCCGGCGTCGAGGAGCCGACGGGTGCCGTCGGAGCAGCCCGATGAGCGTCACCGGCGAGAAACTCCAGCCCACCCTGTTCGAGCGCAGTCGGCCCGGCCGCGGCGGCGGCAAGATCCCGCATCCGCCCAAGGATGCCCTGGATCGCCTACCGGCCGACGCCCGACGCGCGACGCCTCCGGCGCTTCCCGAGATGAACGAGCCGGACGTCGTCCGCCACTACGTGAATCTGAGCCAGCTGAATCACGCGGTCGATACGGGCTTCTACCCGCTCGGCTCATGCACGATGAAGTTCAACCCCAAGCTCAACGAGTGGGCAGCGCGACTGCCGGGCTTCGCCGAGCTCCACCCCATGGCGCCGGACGAGGTCGCCCAGGGCACGCTGCAGCTCCTCTGGGAACTGGAAGCGGCGCTCGCCGAGATCTCCGGCATGCATGCCGTCACGCTCCAGCCCGCTGCGGGCGCCCAAGGCGAGCTGACGGGCATCCTGATGATCCGTGCCTACCACCGGGAACGCGGCGACACCGAACGCGACGAGGTGCTGGTCCCGGATAGCTCGCACGGGACCAACCCGGCGACCGCATCCATGGCCGGATTCAAGACCATCACCATCCCGTCCGCCGCCGACGGCGGCGTGGACCTCGATGCCTTCAAGGCTGCCCTTGGACCGCGATCGGCGGCGGTGATGATCACCAATCCGTCGACGCTGGGACTGTTCGAGGCGCGGATCGGCGAGCTGCTCGACGCGGTCCATGAGGCCGGGGCGCTGGCTTACATGGACGGGGCGAACCTCAACGCGATCCTCGGGCGGTTCAAGCCGGGCCAGGCGGGCTTCGACGTCATGCATTTCAACGTCCACAAGACGTTCAGCACGCCGCACGGCGGCGGCGGTCCCGGCGCAGGGCCCGTCGGGGTGGGGGAGCGGCTGCTTCCGTATCTCCCGACCCCGCGCGTGCTGCGACTCGACGACGGGACGTTCCGCCTCGAGCGGGTCGGGGAGCGTCCGACCTCGATCGGGCGCCTGCGCAGCTTCGTCGGCAACACGGGTGTGCTCGTTCGCGCGTACGCCTATATCCGAGCGCACGGGGGTTCGGGGCTGCGCGAGGTCAGTGACGACGCCGTCCTGGCGGCGAACTACCTCAAGTCGCGCTTGGCGGATACGTTCGACCTCCCCTACGACCGCCCGTGCAAGCACGAGTTCGTGGCGTCCGCGGCGAGCATCAAGGCGCGGACCGGGGTGCGCACGCTGGATATCGCAAAGCGGCTCATCGATTTCGGGTTCCATCCGCCGACGATCTATTTCCCGCTCATCGTCGATGAGGGGATGCTCATCGAACCGACCGAGACCGAGTCCATCGAGACGCTCGACGCATTCGCGGACGCCCTGGCCGACATCGCTGCCGAAGCCGACCGGGACGCGCATCACGTGAAGGCCGCACCACACACGGCGCCCGTGAAGCGCCTTGACGAAGCGACGGCAGCGCGCCAGCCGAATCTCCGCTGGCGGCCGATGGCCGGTGCCGAGATGCCCTGTCCGGACTGACCGTACCCGGACTTCCGGCCGTGTTGACGGGTACTACCTTCGTGTGAATGATAGGCGCCATTCGAGGCCCGCGGCTCGTCATCGTGTCCGCGGGTATCCTCGCGCACGGCATCAGTGATGGGAGGATCGCTGACGCCGAGTCGGTAACGCGTCTTGGTCGGCGGACACGACCGAGACGTGCCCGAACCATCCGGATGCCACGGTAAGGAGCCCGTGGCGACGGGCACGTGAAAGGGACCTACATGGCACAGAAACGCCTCCTGGCGCTCGTCGGCGCGTTCGCGATCATCGCGACCGCGTGCGGCGGCGGTCAGGCGACTTCCGCACCGGCGAGCCCGGGCGAATCAACGCAGCCGTCCGAATCGGCGGCGGCGTCCGGCAACCTTGCCGCGGAGCAGATCCTTCGTACGGACATCCAGGGTGAGCCCCCCACGCTCGACCCGAACAAGGCGCAGGACTCGAACTCGATCACGGTCCTGTATGGCCTGCACCGCCCGCTGGCGTACATCGACAAGGACTTGAACCTCGTCCCGGCCTTGGCCGAGTCCTGGGATATCTCGGACGACGCGAAGACGATCACCTTCCATCTGCGGGACGCGAAGTACAGCAACGGCGATCCGATCGTCGCTGACGACCTGGTCTACAGCTGGAAGCGCCTCGTCGATCCGCGCACCGCCGCGCCGTATTCGTACGTCATGGCTGAGCTCGAGGGCGGTTCCGAGCTGCTCGAGTTGGCCGGTGCCGACCCGATGCCAGCGGACGCCGAGATCGACGGACTCCTCGATAAGCTCGGTGTGTCAGCCCCGGACGACCGGACGTTCGTGGTGAAGCTGGCCACGCCCGCGACGTACTTCGTGAGCGTGGCGACCCTGTGGGTCACCGTGCCCATCCAGGAGAAGTGGATCACGGCCCAGAACGCGACCGAGGCGGCGAACTACGTCAGCTCCGGCCCGTTCATCCTCGACACGTGGGACCACAACAGCGAGATCGTCCTCAAGCCGAACCCCAACTGGTACGGCGACGTCAAGCCGACGCTGACCGAGATCCACATGGCGATGTCACCCGAGCCCGCGCAGGCCATGGCGGCCTACGAGGCCGGTGAGATCGACACGTTCCTGCCGGTCCCGACCGAGGACGTCGAGCGCGTCAAGGCCGACCCGAATCTCAACCCGGGCTACAGCGAGGTCCCCGGCCTCTCCATCACGTACTACACGTACAACAACGGCAACGACGCGACTGGCAAGAAGAAGCTCGCGCGCTGCGAGGATCCGAAGGCCTGCCCGACGGCGAACAAGAACTTCCGGATCGCGCTGACCCAGGCGATCGACAAGCAGGCGTTCATCGACGCGACGTTCAACGGCCTCGGCCCCGTCGCGAACAGCTTCGTCATGCCGGGCCTGCCGGGCTATGACGAGTCGATCAACCCGTATCCGTTCGATCTCGAAGCGGCGAAGGCCAGCATGGACAAGGCCCTCGGGGAGCTGGGCTTCGCGAGCGCCGCGGACATCCCGACCCTGAAGTTCGGGTTCAACAGCGGTGCCGGTCACGAGCCGCGTGTCGCCTTCCTGGCGCAGGCCTGGCAGGACGCGTTCGGCCTCAAGACCGAGCAGATCGGCAGTGAGTTCGGCGTCTTCCTGACGCAGCGGACAGCTGGCGAGTACGACCTGGCCCGAGACGGTTGGGGTGCCGACTACCCGCACGCGAACAACCAGCTTGCTGGCCTGTTCACCTGCGGCGGCGGCAACAACGACTCCCAGTACTGCAATCCCGCCTTCGACGCCCTGATCACGCAGGCCGCCGAGGAGCAGGATCCGGCCA
>DATHTG010000206.1:0-4217 GCA_035463515.1 Candidatus Limnocylindrales bacterium | reverse complement strand
CGTGGCGAGAGACCCGCTCGGCCAGGGCGTGACCGCATGAGCCGGATCCTCGTGGCGATGTCCGGCGGGGTGGACTCGTCGGTGGCGGCGGCGATCCTCCACCAGGAGGGGCACGACGTCGTCGGTGTCTGGATGCGCCTCCATGGCGTCGCCGACACCTATTCCGAGTTCAAGAAGAGCTGCTGCTCGCTGGACGCGGCTGACGACGCCCGCCGGGTCGCCGCCCAGCTCGACATCCCGTTCTACGTGATGAACCTCGAGCGTGAATTCGACGCGGGTGTGCTGCAGCCGTTCCTCGACGCGTATCTCGACGGACGGACGCCGAGCCCCTGCGTCGACTGCAACACGTACGTGAAGTTCGGGGCACTGCTCGGGCGGGCTCGGCATCTGTATGAATGCGACGCGGTCGCGACAGGGCACTACGCGCGACGGGTCGTCAGCGGGGACGGGCGTGCGCGGCTGTACCGGGCACGGGACGAGGACAAGGACCAGACGTACTTCCTGTACGGGTTGCGCGCCGAACAGCTCGAGCACGCCCGGTTCCCGCTCGGCGAGCTGACCAAGCCCGAGGTGCGTGCCGTGGCGCGGTCGCTGGATCTCGTCACGGCTGACAAGCCGGAGAGCCAGGAGATCTGCTTCGTACCGGGCGGCGACTATCGCGAGGCACTGCGGACCCGTGCGGGCTGGCAGCCGGCTGCTGGCCCACTCCTCGACGTCGATGGGTCGCGCGTCGGTGAGCACGCCGGAACAGCGGCATACACCGTCGGCCAGCGCCAGGGGCTGGGCGTCGCACTCGGATCGCCTCGCTACGTCTCCCGCATCGACCCGATCTCGAACACGATCCAGCTGGGTCGACGAGAAGACCTCGAGACGCACGAGTTCACCATCGAGCGGGCGTCGTTCATCGCGCCGGCGGCGCCCCGCGAGTCGTTCCGGGCGTCCGTGCGTATCCGACACCGGGCGACCCCGATCGACGCGACGGTCGAGGCGCTCGGCGAACGCCGGTGGCGGGTGACGACCGACGTGCCGGTCTGGGCGGCCGCACCCGGTCAGGCGGCCGTGCTGTATGACCGCGACGAAGTGCTCGGTGGTGGTCGGATCGCGGTCCCGGCCGATCGCGTCACCGCGCGAGAGGCAGCGCTCCTCAGCGCGTGAGCCTCGAGCCCTCACTCGTCCTCTCGGTGCTGATCGGCGTGTTCCACGCGGCGCTCTCGGTCGCGATCCGCGGCTCGGCGGGCGGGCGGCTGCCAGTGCTCGTCGCAGCCGCCATCCTCGGGGCGTGGGCGGGCGACGCGATCTTCGGGCGGCTCGGGATCAGCCTGCTGACGCTCGGCGACTACAACCTGATCGGAGCGTCGATCGTGGCGTGGCTTGGCATCGCGATCGTGTCCGTGGTGGCCGTGTTGGGGCCGAATCCGGGGAGATCGGCATGAACGACGATCAGACGACAGGCAATTTCCTGCGCGGGCTGACCATCGGGGCGATCCTGGGCGCCATCATCGCGGGGTCACGCCTGTGGCGTGCCCTTGGGAGACGACCGAAGCGCTGAGCCGTCGTGGTCTCCCGCGTGGGCGCGAGACCCAAAGTCTCGGATCGGGGCCCGACGCCTCGATCGGTCCGGACGCGCGAACCGAGTCCTTGACTCCCGCTCCGACGCGGGGCGCGACGAGCGGCTGACGTCGACCGTCGAAACGGGACTCCTGGGGTAGTCGACGCTCGAAGCGTCCCGGTCGACCGTGAGCGCGTCTGAGACGCGGCTGAGGATGTCGGGGCGTCAGCGAGACGTCGCTTGCGGCTCTGCCTGGGTCTCTTCTTCGACCAGGTCGAACTCGGTCCAGGCGCACGACTGGCAGGTCCAGTCGCTGAATGCGTCCTGCGACGCCGCCTCGCTCGGGGACTGCCAACGCTCACGAGCGTCGACGCTGCCGCACTTCTCGCACTTTCGGACGTAGGCCATCGATCCCACCTCCTCTGCGGTGTACTGGTGCGGCCACGATGTGCCGGCGGCGGGGGAGGTCGCATCATGCGGCCCGCTCATGGCCATCGCGGTCGCCTTGCAGAGCCGGCCGTTCGCGGTTGGGTACCATTGCCGCCGATGTCGACCCCACCCGTCACCCCGGATCCCCGGATCGTGTCGAGGCCGGCGTCGGAGCTCCGGCAGCGCTTCATCGAGTTCTTCGCCGAGCGGAACCACACCGTGGTGCCGAGCGCCAGCCTGGTCCCGGCCGGCGATCAGACGCTGCTCTTCACCAACAGCGGGATGGTCCAGTTCAAGGACGTCCTGACCGGCAAGGAATCGCGCAGTTACACGCGTGCGGTCGATTACCAGCGGTGCCTGCGCGTCGCCGGCAAGCACAACGACTTCGAGGAGGTCGGGCGGACGCCACGCCATCACACCTTCTTCGAGATGCTGGGGAACTGGAGCTTCGGCGACTACTTCAAGCGTGAGGCGATCCACTGGGGCTGGGACTTCCTGACGCGCGACCTCGGGATCCCCGGCGAGCGGCTGGCGGCGACGACGTACACGACCGACGACCTCGCCTTCGGGATCTGGCGCGACGAGATCGGTCTCCCACCGGAGCGGCTCGTGCGGTGGGGCGACTTCCCGAACGGCGACGAGAAGAACTGGTGGCGTATGGCCGACATCGGGCCGTGCGGACCATGCAGCGAGATCCATTTCGACCGCGGCGCGCACCTGAGCGAGGGCCCCGAGTGCATCCCCGACCACAGCGAGACGTGTCCGCGCTGGCTCGAGATCTGGAACCTCGTGTTCATGGAGTTCGAGCTCCAGGCCGATGGCTCGCTCACGCCGCTGCCCGCCCCGGGCGTCGACACCGGGATGGGCCTGGAGCGCCTCGCGAGCGTCGTCCAGCAGGTCCCGACCAACTACGACACCGACGTCTTCACACCCATCCACGCCACGATGCGCGAGCTCCTCGGGCACGACCCGGACGCGTTCGAGCAGGAGCGGTTCAGCTACCAGGTCATCGCCGATCACTCACGTGCCGTCACGTTCCTCATCGCCGACGACGTCCTTCCGAGCAATGAGGGGAGGGGCTACGTCCTGCGGCGCATCCTCCGGCGAGCGGTCCGACACGGGCGCCTGCTCGGCCGGCGCCAGCCGTTCATGGCCGAAACCGCGTCTGTCGTGATCGACGTGATGGCGGCCGCGTATCCGCATCTCGTCGAGAAGCGCGAGCGGATCCTCTCGACGATCGCGCGGGAGGAGGCACAGTTCGCCAGGACGCTCGACGCGGGCACGGTCCAGCTCGAGGAGGCGCTCATCCCGCTGACGTCAGCCGAGGCCGTCGTGGGGCGACGACCCGAGGAACTCCCGGCGGACGCGCCCGTCCTGCCGGGCGATGTCGCGTTCCGGCTCCACGATACGTACGGCTTCCCGGTCGATCTGACAGCCGAGCTGGCCGCCGAATACGGCGTGACGATCGACCGAGCGGGCTTCGACGCCGCGCTCGCCGAGCAGCGCGAACGGAGCCGCTCGGGGAAGAAGGCGGAGCTGGCAGGCCATGCCGAACTGACCTCGCTTTACGGCGCGATCCAGGGCCGCGTCGGCGACACCGAGTTCGTCGGATACGACACGACGACCACCGAGGGCCGCGTCGTTGCGATCATCCGTGACGGCCTGGAGCTCGGTGAGCTCACCGGGCACGGGGTGGCGGAGATCGTGCTCGACCGAACGCCGTTCTACGCGGAGGGCGGCGGGCAGGTCGGCGATCATGGCGCGATCCGCGAACCCGGTGGTGGCAGCGACCTGTTCACGGTCGAGGACACACAGCGGCCGGTCGGCGGGTTGATCGTGCATCGCGGCACGCTCCATGGCCGCCTGAAGGTCGGCGAGACGGTCGAGGCCGTGGTCGACGCCGATCGACGCGCCCACACGATGCGCAATCACACCGGCACGCATCTGCTCCATCGAGCGCTCCGGAACGTGGTCGGGAACGAGGCGCGCCAGGCCGGTTCGCTCGTCCACCCCGACTATCTGCGCTTCGACTACCCCTTCGATCGGGCGCTGACCGACGACGAGAAGCGCGCCATCGAGGACGAGGTCCGCCGCATCGTCCGTGACGATCGCCCGGTCACCGTCGAGCACATGTCGATGGCGGACGCAGAAGCCCGCGGCGCCGATGCGTTCGGCGACGAGAAGTCCGGCGAGACGGTGCGGACGGTGCGAGTGCAGGACTACAGCTTCGAGCTGTGTG
>DATHTG010000205.1:0-6322 GCA_035463515.1 Candidatus Limnocylindrales bacterium | reverse complement strand
CAGGACGATCGTCCGCGTGTCGAAGCGACCCCAACTGATGCCCATCCTCGCGCGCTCCGTCCTCATTTCCTCGCCGCCGGGAAGTGCCGCCTCGCCGTAGCGTGCCACACGCGGGACCGCGTCCGTGGTCCGTCGGCGGGCTGGCCGGCTAGCCGGATCCCGCGCGATCAGGGCCGGGGTCGATCCGGTACAGCTCGCGTCTCGGAAGTCCCGTGTCCGACGCGACGCGCCGCGCAGCCTCGCTCCGGCCGGTCCCGCTGGCGACCAAGCGATCCACGGCGGCACGCGCCGCCGCGAGGTCCGCATCGGTGTCTCCGACCCTGGCCGACGTCGCACCCATCCCGACCACCAGCACGAACTCCCCGCGTGCGGGGATCGTGCCGTCCGCGACGGCGGCAGCAAGACCGCCCAACGACCCCCGGATGATCTGCTCGTGGAGCTTGGTCAGCTCTCGCGCGACCGCGGCGGAACGCCCCTCCCCGCAGACGGCGGCGAGGTCGCGTAGCGTCGCCGCGACCCTGCCCGGCGCCTCGAACAGCACCGTTCCTCGCGGATCCGCGGCGATCGCGGCGAGTCGTTCGCGCCGCTCACGCCCGCTCCGTGGCAGGAACCCCTCGAACGCCCAGCGTGGCCCGGCGATGCCAGTCGCCGCGATCGCCGCGAGGACCGACGACGCCCCGGGGATCGGCACGACGGCGCCACCCTCCGCCGCCCAGGCAGCGACGAGGTCGGCTCCCGGGTCGCTGACCACGGGCGTGCCGGCATCGGTGACGACGGCGAGGTCCGCCCCACCGCGCAGGTGATCGAGCAGCTCCCCGAGGCGCCGCGGGCCACTTCGAGCGTGGTAGCTCACGAGTCGCGTACCGGCGCCGTGCCGCTCCAGCAGGCGACGGGTGAGCCGGGTGTCCTCGGCCGCGATCAGGGGGACCGAGCGGAGGACCTCGATGGCCCGGAGGGTGATGTCGGCGAGATTGCCGATCGGCGTGGCGACGACGTAGAGGGTCGCGCGGGAGCGTCCTTCCGCGTCCGTGACGGCGTCTGCCGTCACCTCAGCGGCGGGCCGAGCCAGGTCGACGGCGCGGGTACAGGTAATCGACCCCGGCGGTCCGCGGCCCCAGCTTGGCGATCGGCGGCACCTGCCGCTTGAACTCGGCACCGGCCACCATCCGGTCGACCCTTTCGACCATCTCGCGCGACAAGCCGAGGGCGACGACCTCGTCGATCGAGCGCCGCTTGTCGATGCGCCAGAACAGCAACCGGTCGAGCGTCGGGTAGTCGAAGCCGCCCTCGGTCTCGTCGGTCTGGCCCGGCCACAGGTCGGCCGACGGCGCCTTGCCGATGATCTCGTCCGGGACACCGATGGCGGCCGCCAGTTGGCGGACCTGGCTCTTGTACAGGTCGCCGATCGGATTGAACGCACATGCGTTGTCGCCGAAGATCGTCGTGTAGCCGATCAGGGATTCGGTCTTGTTCCCGGTCCCGACGACGAGCCCACCCCACGTCACCGATCGGTCGTACAGGACCGCCATCCGCTGGCGAGCCATGAAGTTGCCCCGGCGGAGCGACGAAGCGTCGCTCTCCGTCCCGAAGAACCCGTCGACCATCGGCGTGATGTCGACGAGCTCGGACGGTGTCCCGAGCCGCCGGACGACCTCCTCGGCATCGCCTTGCGATGCGGGCGAGGAGGTCCTGTACGGCATCAGGACGGCGAGCAGCTTGTCGGCGCCGATGGCCTCCGCAGTGAGGTAGGCGACCAGCGCCGAATCGATGCCACCCGACAGCCCGAGGACGGCCCGGTCGAAGCCAGCCTGCCGGAGCTGGCCGCGGATGAACTCGGCGATGATCCGGCGGGCGACGTCGGTATCGATCTCGAGCTCGGTCGGCAGCTCGAATGCCAGCGGCGCGGTCATCCGCCCGAGCTCCCGCCGGCGCGCCGCCGGAACCCGATCGGCTGCGGCGTGCGCTCTCCGGGCGCGACGTCGAGTCCCGGCTCGGCCGCGGGATCGCTCGTCGAGTCGCGGGCGAGCCCGGCACGCTCAGCGACGATGCGCGACAGCTCGCGGACCTGGAACTCCGGGCGCTCGTCGCGCAGGAGCGGGAGCCCGATCCGTTCGCGCCGGATGTCGGCGGTGGCGATCTCCGCGACGAACAGCCCCTCGTCGTAGAGCGGCGCCGACAGCACGGCGGCGCCGTTGGGCGCGATGACCTCGGAGCCACCCCAGAACGAGATCGACTCGTCGACGCCGACCCGATTGCAGAAGATCGCGAACGACGTCGTGAGCTGGGCGTACGTGCGCATGAGCGTCCGCCAGGACGTCGCCGTCCCGAGGCCGACCTCGTTCGTGGCCGCGAGGTCGCGACCAGGCGACGACGAGACGTTGATGAGGATCTGGGCGCCGTCGAGTGCGAGCAGCTGCGGGACCGTGAGGTGCCAGAAGTCCTCGCAGATGGCGATCCCCATCCCGACGCCGAGCCGCGAAGGGACGGCCCGGAGGATGTCGCCGTGGGCGAAGAACCGTCGTTCATCGAACAGGCCGTAGGTCGGCAGGAACAGCTTGCGGTGGACGTGCCGGACCTCGCCGTCCTCGAGCAACGCCGCCGCGATGAACAGGCGGTGGTCGGCAGACTCCTCGACGAACGACACGATCACCGAGAGATCCGCCGTCCGAGCGGCAAGGTCCGCGAGACGCGGATCGTCAAGCCGGATCGACACCTCCGCGGCGAGGTCCTGCAGCTGGTACCCGGTCAGACCGAGCTCGGGGAAGACGATCAGGTCGGCCTTCTGCGAGCGTGCCTCGTCGATCAGCTCATGGTGACGAGCCAGGTTCGTGTCGAGCTGGCCGAGCGCCGGCGCGATCTGGGCCAGGGCCACGCGCACGGTGGACATGCGCCGAGCATACGCGAAGCCGATGCTAGGCTAGGAGCCGATGTCACGACGCCCACGGCCTGGCCGGCTCCTGACGGCCGGCATGGCGGCGATCATCATGATCGTCGGGTGTGGCGGTCCCGACCCGACCACCGGCCCGGACGCGACGCGCCTTCCCGGCCCCTCCGCGTCCACGGCGTTCCCGACGGCCCCTCCCAGCACCGGTCCGTTCAAGAAGATGGCCTACCCGGTCGAGGGACCGGCTCCGTGCGAGGAGCCGGCCAGCCCGGACCCGGCGTTCGGCCCGTACGAGGGTTCGCTTCGCCGGGTCTTCGCGCGCGATCCGCTCACCGTCGTGTTCGAGCTCTGCGATTCGGACCCCGCGTTCCTGGCCAAGATCGCATCGCCCGCGCTTGCGATCGACGACACGGCGTGGCTCCAGACCCACCTCGATCCCGAGCTCGACGAACCCACGATCCTCACCCAGGTGAACGGCACCGGCCCGTTCCGGCTTGACGGCTGGGACGGGGACGGCGACATCCCCCTGACGAGATTCGATGGCTACTGGGCCCAGAAGGCCCGGACACCCAGCGTCATCTTCGTGGCCGAGACCGACGCGGGTCGGCGGCTCGAGAAGCTGCGTGAAGGATCGGTGGACGCGGTCGACATCGTCGCGCCCGGCGATGTCGAGGCCGTGCGGGCCAACCCGGACCTGACGGTCACGCCACGCGAGGGCCTGAACGTCGCCTATGTCGGCTTCGATAATCGGTTCGCGCCGTACGACAACGAGATCGTGCGACGCGCGATCGGTGTCGGGATCGATCGCGCGGCGATCGTCGAGGCAGCGTTCCCCCCTGGCACGACCGTGGCCAGCCACTTCCTGCCATGCGCGATCCCGTTCGCGTGCGTGGGAAGCGGGTGGCCGGAGCCCGATCAGGAGGTCGCGAGAGATCTGCTCGCGGACGTTGGGTTCGCCGACGGCTTCGAAACGACGATCGCATTCCCGGAGGAGCCACGCGATTACCTGCCGGACCCCAACGGCGCCGCACTCGCGCTGCAGACCCAGCTCAAGGAGCGCCTCGGCATCACCGCGACGCTCAGGCCGATGCCGTTCGGTGACCTCGTCGCCGCCGCCGACGCCGGCAAGCTCGACGGCATCTACCTTCTTGGCGCCCGCGCCCGCTATCCCGACGCGAGCCTCCTCCTGGAGAGCCACTTCGGACCCGGGGCGAGCCTCCAGTTCGGAGACCGCTTCGACGACATCCGCAAGTGGCTCCTGCGCGGTCACGTCGACGATGCCGAGGCCCGTGCGAAGGCCTACAAGGGCGTCAACGACCTCCTCCGACGCCACGTCCCGATGGTCCCGCTCGCCCACGTCGGATCCGACGGCGCGTTCCGGACCGACGTGGAGGGCAAGCAGGCGAGCCCGACGTCGACCGACCGATTCGCCGGCGTCGTCCCCGGCGACCGGTCGCAATTCGTGTACATGCAGCACGAACGGCCCGGAAGCCTGTTCTGCGCGGATGAGAGCGACGACGTCGCACTGCGGGTCTGTGCCCAGCTGTCGGAGTCGCTCTACCGGCACGACAGTCCAGAGCCGGCCCTCGTCGCCTCGCTCGCGAACGCCTGCGTCCCGGACGAGAACCTCATCGTCTGGACGTGCACGTTGCGGGATGGCATCCGGTTCCACGACGGGGCGGCGTTGGACGCCAACGACGTGGTCCTTTCGTATGCGATCCGCTGGGACGCCGCGCACCCGCTCCATCGCGGACGACAAGGCGCATTCCAGGCCTTCGTGGACCGTTTCGGAGGCTTCCTCCACCCGCCTGCGGCGCCGTAACCCACCCCTAGGCAACGCGCGCATGCCGGTGCTAAGGTTCCCGCGCACCGTCGCCGGATCGGATCCGTCCGCCGGCGTGGGACCGTGTCCCAGATAGGTCGGCCCAGGGAGGACGGCGGGCGACCCACGGGACTGCTAGGAGGAGAACCTGCGCATGACTCGTTCTACGAGCCTGCCGCGCCGGTTGGCAGCGTTGCTCGGCGCTGCGGCGATCATCGCCGCGTGTTCGGGCACCACGCCATCGGCCAGCGTGGCGCCCTCGAGCGAGGCCCCCGCGAGCGTCGAACCCTCGGCGTCGCAGGAGCCGTTCGAGGCGATGGTCTACCCGACCGACGGCGACGCGCCGTGCGGGGTCGAGCCGTATACCGGCACGATCAAGAAGATCTCGGCGACCGACCGACTCACGGTCACGTTCGATCTATGTGCCCCCGACCCCGCGTTCCTGCCCAAGGTCGCGTTCAGCGTCTTCGGCATCCATGACGCCGACTACCTCGAGGCGCACGCTGCCGACAAGTCCTATCTCGACAACCCGAACGGGACCGGCCCGTACAAGCTCGGCTCGTGGGAGAAGGGCAATCGCATCGTCCTGAACGCGTTCGACGGGTACTGGGGCGAGAAGGCCAAGACCCCGAACGTCGAGTTCCGATGGAGCGATGAGGCCGCTCAGCGGCTGCTCGAGCTGCAGTCGGGCAACGTCGACGGCATCGACAACCCGGGCGCTGACGACATCGCCACGATCCAGGGCGACAGCGCCCTGAAGTTCAACCCGCGCGAGGGGATGAACACCTTCTATCTCGGCTTCAACAACACCATCGAGCCGTGGACCGACGAGAACGTCCGCAAGGGCATCGCGCTCGGCATCAACCGGGAGGAGCTCGTCGAGAACTTCTACCCGGAGGGCTCGGAAGTCGCCACCCACTTCACGCCATGCTCCGTACCGCACGGCTGCGAGGGCGACGCCTGGTACGACTTCGACGCGGCCGAGGGCAAGCGGCTTCTCGAAGCTGCGAACTTCGACTTCTCGAAGACGTACAAGCTCCAGTTCCGCGCCGCCGTCCGCGGCTACCTGCCGGATCCGCCCGTCATCGCGACGCAGATCCAGCAGCAGCTGAAGAACAACCTCGGCATCAATTCGACGCTCGACCTGCAGGAGTCCGGCGCCTTCCTCGACGCGAACGCGGCGGGGACGCTCGATGGCATCTTCCTGCTCGGCTGGGGCGCGGACTATCCGGACCCGACCAACTTCCTCGATTACCACTTCGGCTCGGGATCCGGGGCGAAGTTCGGGAAGCCTTTCGATGACGTCGTCGCCGCGCTCAACAAGGGTGCGACCTCGCTCGACGACGCGACCCGCAAAGAGGCCTATACCGAGGCCAACAACCTGATCAAGCAGCACGTTCCGGCGGTCATCGTCGCGCACGGTGCCTCAGGCACGGCCTTCAAGGCCGACGTCGAGGGGTCCCATTCGTCGCCGCTCAGCACCGAGATCTTCGCGGTGATGAAGGCGGCCGAGCGCGACACGCTCGTCTGGATGCAGAACGCTGAGCCGCTCAGCTTGTACTGCGGTGACGAGACGGACGGTGAGTCGCTCCGCGCGTGCGAGCAGGTCACGGAAG
>DATHTG010000204.1:0-1730 GCA_035463515.1 Candidatus Limnocylindrales bacterium | reverse complement strand
CGGCACGCGGTTCGCGTCACTGGTCGTTGCGTACGTCGAGGATCCGCGCACCACGCTGTACGCCATGCGCGTCGACGGGCCGGAGGTGAGCACCGGCGATCTGCGACCGCACCTCGCCACCGCCGGTCGCTACGTCGGGATCGCGGGGCTGGACCCCGAGCCCTGGGAACGCGCCAGGGTCGGCGGCCATCGGGTCTGGGTGCGCCCCGAGGACAACGCAACGGCGGCCGGGACGCACATCTACACGTGGTCGAGCGGTGACATCGTCTTCCTCCTCATCGGCGTCGACGATTCGCTGAACCGGGCCATCGTGTCGGCGCTGCCGGGCGAGGCTGCACCCACCCCGACGCCCGAACCCTCGGAGCAGCCGTCGGAGAGCGCGGAGCCGAGCGCCACGCCGGAGGGCTGACGGGGCGTCCGGTCTATCATCGGCCGCGTGCTGAACGACGCCGATGGCTGGTCCGGATGGGACGACGACGGCGACGACCGCGTCGGGCGCAAGCGGGATCGCCTGGCGCGGCTGCTGAGCGTCGTCTCGATCCTGTTCTCGAAGGGCGGCACCGATGCGGGCGTGGCCGTCACCGAGATCGCGCGGCTCACCGGCATGACGACGCGGACCGTCTACCGCGACATCCGTGCCCTCGAGGACGAGCTGGGCGTCCCCGTCTTCCAGGCGGGGCGCGGCCGGTACGGGATCGACCGAAAGTTCTTCCTGCCGCCGCTGCGTCTCAGCGTGCCGGAGGCGATCGTGCTCTTCCTCGCCTCCCGCCTGATCGCGCGCTGGAGCGACCAGTACGACGCGGCCGTGGTGAGCGCCTTCACGAAGCTCGCGGACGCCCTTCCGCAGCCGATCGCGCGGCACGTCACGGCAACCATGCTCGCCGTCGGCACGCATGATCCGAACGAGCCGTTCAGCCGCAGCTTCGCGGCCGTCGCCCGCGGCTGGGCGGAGGGCCGCGTCGTCGAGTTCACCTACGACCCGGGAACGGGCACGGAGAAGCGAACGCGGGTGCAGCCCTACTTTCTCGAGCCCGATGCCGCGCTGCGCAGCGTGTACCTCATCGGCCACGACGAGACCGCCGATGCCATGCGCACGTACAAGGTCGAACGCATCCGCACCGCAACCCTCACCCTCGACCGATACGAGATCCCGCCCGACTTCGACCCGGACGCGTGGCTCGCGAACTCGTGGGGGATCTGGTCGTCCGACTCGACACCGCCCGTCCGCATCCGCCTGCGGTTCGATCCCACGGTCGCGCACCGCGTGCGCGAGGCCGTGTGGCACCGGTCGCAGGAGCTCACCGAGCTGCCGGGCGGCGGCGTCGAGCTGGCCGTGACCGTCGCGGGCATCGTCGAGATCCAGCACTGGATCCTCTCGTGGGGCGGGGCCGTCGAGGTGCTCGAGCCGGACGACCTGCGAGACGCCGTCGCGGCCTCGGTTCGCCAGGCGGCGGACCGTTATGCCAGCTGAGGTCGAGGCCAAGTTCCGAGCGGCGTCGAGTGACGTCCTCGACGAGCTCGCTGCGGCCCCGACCCTCGGCTTCGCCGGCCTGGGTCCACCGCGCACGAGCGACGAGCTCGACCGATATCTCGATACGCGCGACGGGCGGTTGGCCCGTGCGCGCTGGGCGTGCCGGCTCCGCACGCGGGACGGCACGGTGCGGGTGTCGCTCAAGGGCCCGGCCGAGACGAGCGATGGCGCCTGGCATCACCACCGGCCGGAGATCGAG
>DATHTG010000203.1:0-1797 GCA_035463515.1 Candidatus Limnocylindrales bacterium | reverse complement strand
AACGGCGTCCTGCAGTGGGCGGGCGTCATCGACCAGCCCATCCAGTGGCTCGCCGAGCCGGGCCTCATCCTGCCGAGCGCGATCATGCTCACGATCTGGGCGGGGATCGGGTACTACGCGGTCATCTTCCTGGCCGGGCTGCAGAACATCCCCGAGGAGCTCTACGACGCCGCGCGCATCGACGGCTGCAACGACGTTCAGAAGCACTGGTACGTCTCGATCCCGGGGTTGCGCCCGCAGATCGTCTTCGTGGCCGTGATCTCGAGCCTGGCCGCGCTCCGGGTCTTCGACGAGATCTACGTCCTGACGAACCGGACTGGCGGCATCCTCGACAGCGGCGTGACCATCGTCTTCTACCTCTGGAAGCAGGCGTTCCAGCTCAACCACGCCGGCTACGCGTCGGCGATCGCGATCGTCCTGCTGGTACTCACACTGGGCTTTTCGATCATCAACATCCGGCTGCTCGAGCGCGGCCGGTACGCCGACTGATGGCGACGGCGCAGGTGACGGTGGTCGCCAACCAGATCGTCCGACGCCGTCGCCGGCTCGGCGGGCGGCAGCTCTTCTGGTACGCGGTCCTCATCGGCATGAGCGTCATCACGGTCTTCCCGTTCCTGTGGATCCTGCTGACCTCGCTCAAGGGACCCAACGACGCGATCTTCAGCGTGCCACCCCAGTTCATCCCGTCGGACCCGACGCTCGCGAACTACGCCCGGGTCTGGGACACGCTGCCGATCCCGAGCTTCTTCCTCAACTCGATCATCGTGACGGTCGCGGTGACGGTGCTGAACACGTTCATCGCCGCGATGGCGGCGTACCCACTCGCGAAGATGCGCTTCCGAGGCCGGGAACCGCTGTTCTACCTGCTGCTCGGCACGCTGATCGTGCCGGTCCAGCTCACGTACATCCCGTCGTACGTGCTCGCCGTGCGGGTCTTCGACTACCACGACACGCTCGCGGCGGTCATCCTCCCGAGCCTCGTCAGCGCCTTCAACGTGTTCCTGCTCCGCCAGGCCTTCCGCGCCGTCCCGAACGATCTGCTCGACGCGGCCCGGATCGACGGGGCGGGGGAGTGGCGGATCTGGTGGTCCCTGATGCTCCCGCTCGTCCGACCGTCGCTCGCCGCCGTGGCGATCTTCACGTTCGTGACGTCCTGGAACGACTTCCTCTGGCCGTCGCTGATGCTGCCGACGATGGAGAACAAGACGCTGCCCGTCGGGCTCGCGGCGCTGCAGGGCTTCTTCTCGTCCGACTTCCGCGCGACCGCCGCCGGCGTGACGATGACCGTCGTGCCGATCCTGGCGTTCTTCATCCTCGTGCAGCGCTACTTCGTCCGCGGCCTGGCCGGCGCGGTCAAGGGTTGACCGACCGGGCCGACGCCGTCCTCGGGCGCCTGATGCTCGCGTTCGAGGGGCCGGAGCTCACGGCGGCCGATGCCGCCCGCCTCCGGGACGCACCGGCCGCCGGCGTCTCGCTGTTCCGATACGCCAACGTCGTCTCGCCGGGGCAGGTGCGCGAGCTGACGGATGCGATGCGGCGCGCCGCAACAACGGACGGGCTCCTCGTTGCGGCCGATCAGGAGGGCGGGCAGCTCATCGGCCTCGGCGAGGGAACGACGCCGTTCCCCGGGAACATGGCCCTTGGCGCGACGGGCGACCTCGAGCTCGCGGAGCGGGTCGGGCGAGCGATCGGGCTCGAGTGCCTCGCGCTCGGCGTCAACGTCGTGTACGCGCCATCGTGCGACCTCGCGTCGAACCCGGCGAACCCGGGCCTCGGGATCCGGTCGTTCGGGTCGGA
>DATHTG010000202.1:0-11672 GCA_035463515.1 Candidatus Limnocylindrales bacterium | reverse complement strand
ACGCCTTCCACCAGAGCAGGACGCGTTGCCCTCGCGCGTGGCGATCGCGGATCCAGCCGGCGAGGTCGTGCCAGCGTGTCGGGTCAGGCTCGGGTCGGGCGTACTGTTCGGCCCAGCCATCGTCGATGACGATGGTGCCGGGGAAGACGCCTTGCGCCTCGAGCCGATCCAGCCAGGCGTCGTAGCGGTCCTGGGTCGAGTACTCCGGGGCGAACCGTATGGACCGGCCCTCGGCGGTCGCCGCGGCGCACTGGGCTCCCCATCCGCAGAAGAGCGGCTGGCGCCACCAGTCGCGGGGCGTGGTGCGATCTCCGATCTCCGGGATGTATCCGGCCTCCAGCAGGCCATCACGGTAGGTCGCGAGGAGCGCATACGGGTCGTCACCGAGCGAGATCCGAAGCGTCGGCGACGTCCACGATCCAGCCACCTGGGTCTGTCCCTGGTAGTCCAGCTCGAAGCGGAACGCCGCATCCGCGCCCCGATATCCGAATCCGATGAACCGCTGCTCGTCTGGACGGGCCTCCAGGCCGAAGCCGAGCCAGTGGCCGGCGGGAGGCACGAGCGGATCAGCGATCGGTCGTCGTGTCGCGCCGACCCAGAACGGGGCGGGCGTGAAGAACCAGCCGGGTCGTCCGGGCTCGCCGCCACCCGAGACCGTGGAGTCGGCGGACGATCCAGCGTCGATCACGACCCGTGTGGGATCGCCCGGCGCCGCGGGCAGGATCGTCTGGAACGAGCGACGGCTCCAGAACGCGCCAGAGCGTCCATCCGATGTCGCGCCGTGACCGCCGAGCACCGTCACGTCGACGAGCGCCGCGTCTCCGGAGACGGCGAGGCGCACCGCCAACCCGGACGGGTCGCAATCGATCGTCACCCGTTTCTCGGGCCAGGCGCTGCTCGATAGATGCCACGTCAGCCGGGCGGACCGGCCGGGCTCGAGAGAGCCTTTGACTTCGGGACCTTCGACCGCGTACGTCTCATCCGGTCGACCGACCGTATCCGCGCTCCCGACGACGCACAGCTCCGCCCACGGGCCGTCGTGGTCCTCGAGGTGGACCCAGGGCGAGCCATCTGTCGCGCGCAGCGTGTACTGGGCTTGCGAGACGACCAGCCCGGCCGTCATCGGTTCGACTCCACGGGCCGTCAACGATGCCATCGCCGTCGTCGACGTGGCCGCAGCGCGTCTGCGGTCAGGCTTGCAACGCCGTTGCGGGTGCATCCCGCAACACCGGCCTTGGCGCGCATCCGACGACGGTAGGCTGTGGCTATGTCCGCGATCCCCGACAGGTTCCGTGCCTACGTCGCCGAGAAGGTCGACGTCCCCGACGGCGCGCCCCGCATGGATCGCGGCGTCCGCGACTTCGCGGCGGGCGATCTTCCGGCCGGCGACGTGGAGATCCGCGTCGAATGGTCGAGCGTCAACTTCAAGGACGGACTGGCGGCGCGGATCGACGGCAAGGTCGCCCGGATCAGCCCGATCATCCCGGGCATCGACCTTGCCGGTTCGGTGATCGCCAGCGGCGATCCGTCGATCCCGGTCGGGTCGCCCGTGGTGGCGCACGGCTATGACCTCGGGGTCGCCCGCCACGGTGGTTACGCCGAGTACCAGCGGGTTCCGGCTGGCTGGGTCGTGCCGCTCGGAGAAGGGCTATCGACGCGCGACGCGATGGCGATCGGGACAGCCGGGTTCACCGCTGCGATGTCGGTCATCGCGCTGGAAGAGCGCGGCTTGGAGCCGGGCGACGGACCGGTCCTCGTCACGGGTGCCAGCGGTGGTGTCGGCAGTACGGCCGTCGCGCTCCTCGCCCAGCGTGGCCACGAGGTCTGGGCGGCCACCGGGAAGGCCGACGAGGCGGATCGGCTCCGCGGCATGGGAGCCGTCGGCATCCTGGCTCGGGACGAGGTGACCGGCGAGGGCAAGCCACTCGAGTCCGAGCGCTGGGCGGGCGCGGTCGACGCGGTCGGGGCGGCTACATTGCCGTACGTCCTCCGCACGCTCCGCCACGGCGCGGCGGTCGTGTCGAGCGGCAACGCGAGCGGCCCGAAACTGGATACCACGGTGTTCCCGTTCATCCTGCGGGGCGTCGCCCTGCTCGGGATGGACTCGGCGGCCATGCCGATCGAACGGCGGAGGACGATCTGGGATCGGCTCGCGACTGATCTGCGGCCGCGGAACCTCGGCGATGGCATCAGCCAGGTCACGCTCGACACGGTCGAGGCCGCACTGGACGGGATCGTCGCCGGCGAGGCTCGCGGTCGCTGGGTGGTCGACCTAGAGTCCGGGTAAGGTTGCGTCGTCCCCGGTCAACCAGGAGGTGACGACATGTCGGTCGCACGCGTGACGGAGATCAGCTCTCGCTCCGATCGGAGCTTCGAGGCCGCGATCAACGAAGGCATCGATCGCGCGAACAAGACACTGCGCAACGTGCGCTCGGCGTGGATCAAGGAGCAGCAGGTCGACATCGAGGACGGCCGGATCGTCGCGTACCGGGTCAACATGCTGGTGACGTTCGTCCTCGACGATTAGCGGCAGCGCGTCCCGGACATGCGGCGGCCCGATCGGGGCGGATCGGGCCTTCTGGTCTACGAGCGAGTGACGTCGCGATCGCGCGACGGGCCTGCGGTCTAGGTCGCGAACACCTTTCCGCGGCCGACGACGAGGCGGATCGAATCCGGCTTCGTGAGGACGCTGGGGTCCTCGTCCGGCCGTCCGTCGACCACGACGAGATCCGCCCGGCAGCCGACGCCGATCCGGCCGAGGTCGTCTCGGCCGAGCGCAGCCGCGCCGCCGAGCGTGGCGGCCTGCAGGCCCTCCACCGCTGTGAGCCCGGCCTCCATCAGGCGGATGAGCTCCATCGCGGATGAACCAGGCGGGCCGCTGTCATACCCGAGCGCGATGGTGACCCCGGCCCGCCTGGCCGTCTCGACGGTACGCATCGCTTCGTCGAGCTGCCGTTTCGCCTGCTCGACGAGAACGACCGGAAAGATGTTCGCGAATCGCTCGGCAAGGTCGTGGAACGTCGACAGCGTGGGCACGAGGACCGTGCCGCGCTCGGCCATGTCGTCGAGCAGCCGCGGCTCTCGGTGCAAGGCCAGCCCATGCTCGATCGTATCGGCGCCAGCCTCGAGCGCCCAGCGCGTCCCCTCAAGCCCTTCGGCGTGCGCCGCGACGCGCTTGCCCATCCGATGGGCCTCGTCGATGATCGCCCGCATCTCCTCGAGCGTCATCTGCGGCGGCTCAGGGTCTTCGAGGACCACCGATCGAGCCCCGGTGGCCATGAACTTGATGAACTCGGCGCCCCGCCTGATCTGTTCGCGGACCGCCTTGCGCATCTCCCACGGCCCGTCGGCCTCGCGGTACATCGACTGGAAGATCTCGCCGCCGGGACCCGTCGCCGACACGATCCTTCCGCAGGTGTAGACGCGCGGACCGGGCACGAGACCGGTATCGATGGCGGCTCTGAGGGCGAAGACCTCGTCCTCGTACGCGCCGACGTCGCGGACCGTTGTGAAGCCGCTGTGCAGGAACCGGACCGCGGTGGCCGCCAGCACGTAGTGCGCAAGCGCCGGGGGCCGGGGCGGCTCGCCGTGCTGGATCGGTGGCGGACCGAACCCCGGGCTCCGCGTCGTGTCGGACGCGACGTGGGCGTGCGCGTCGATGAGGCCCGGGAGGACAGTCGCCCCGCCCAGGTCGTGTGCGCCCTCGGGCGGCTCGCCGGCGACGTCGTCGATCGATGCGACCGAGTCGCCCTCGAGCGTGATGACGCGACCTTCCGCCGCCGTTGCGGTCTCCGGGTCGAAGACCCGACAGTCCCAGAGGACCTCGGTCACGCAGGCGCCCCGACCTGGTCAAGCTCGCCACGGATCTGGAGCAGCGCGCGCTCGAAGCCCCGCCTGGCGTCCTCCGGCGGATGCTCGGGGAACGGATGCTCAGCGATGGCCTCGTCGATCGTCAGCTCACCGGCTTCCACGCGCTCAGCGAGATCCGCCAGCTTCGTGAGCGAAGCCGCCTGAGCCTCGACGAACGCCTTCCCGCCGTGATCGCCGTGACCCGGGACGACGACGGCGTCATCCCCGATACGTCCTGCGATCGCCTCGACCGTTGCGGGCCACTCGATCGGGTAGGCGTCGCCGAAGAACGGCACGTTTCCGTTCTCGAGCAGGTCACCGCCGAAGACCACGGTGGTCTCGGGAACCTCGATCACGATGTCGTGGTCGGTATGGCCCCGGCCGAGGTACCGCAGCGAAACCTCGCGCCCACCCACCTCGACCCGGGCATGGGTCGCGAAGACACGGTCCGGCGGGTCGATGACGATCTCCGCGAGGTCGTCGGCAAGCGTCGGCTCCTCGACCGCGATCGTGCGCTTCCGGCGCTCACCGTTGCGGACCATGAACGTCACGCAGCGCTCGTGACCCCAGATCGTCGCGGGCCGGAAGATGCCGTTGCCGAAGACGTGGTCGAAGTGACCGTGCGTGTCGACGACGACGCCGATGGGCGAATCGGTCAACTCGCGGACGTGGTCCTGGATCTCGCGAGCCTGGGCGTACGTCGACCGTGTATCGATGACGAGCGCCTCGGCACGGCCGAGGATCAGCCCGATGTTCTGGTCGTAGAACGCGTAGCGCCGCACGAAGACGCGGTCACCGATCTCGATCCAGCCATCCGCGACGCCCATCGTCATGCATCCTAGCGGCGTCATGCCCTCCGTCATGGGTCGCGCCAGCACCGCCGACGGCCTCGCGTTGCTCACTCGCCACTGGCAGACCGACGGTCCGTGGGCCTCCGTCCTGCTCGTCCACGGGCTCGGCGAGCACTCCGGGCGGTACGAGCACGTCGGCGACCACTTCGCGGCTGCCGGGTTGGACACGTACGCCTACGACCATCGGGGGAATGGCGGAAGCGACGGGGCACGGGGAGACATCGACCGATGGAGCCGCTACCACGACGACATGGCCGAGCGGCTGGCCGCCGTCCGAACGGCAGCTGACGGACGACCGGTCGCGGTCTTTGCGCATTCGATGGGCGGGCTCATCGCAGCCGGCTACCTGCTGTCGGACCGGCCTCGCCCGGACATGACGGTCCTCTCGGCGCCTGGCCTCGACTCCACACTGGCACGCTGGAAGATCGCGCTCGCGCCCTTGATGGGTCGGGTCCTGCCTGGGCTGTCGGTGCCGATCGGCGTTCGCATGGAGACGCTCTCACGTGATCCGGAGATCGGCCGCCGGGCGTTCGCAGACCCGCTCAATGGCCGAGCCTGCACGGCACGCTTCGGCGCGGAGGCCGTCCACGAGCAGCGGCGTGTCAGCGCTCGTGCGAAGGCGATCGGGGGCCCGACGCTCGTGATCCACGGGACCGACGACGGACTCGTTCCGGTGTCCGCGAGCGAGCCGTTCGATGGGGCGCCGGGCGTCGAGCGCCGGACCTACCCAGGTCTGCGGCATGAGATGCACAACGAGCCTGAGTGGCGCGACGTCCTCGACGACGTGGTCGGATGGATCCGGGAGCGTGCTACGCTTCAGGCACAACCGAACACCGCCTCCGGGGAGCGCGTCGAGCGCTGAGAGTGTGGCGAAGCCACAGACCCGCCGAACCTGATCCGGCTCGTACCGGCGAAGGAAGCAGGCCAGCACCGTTCCAGAACGCCGTCCCGGGGTCCGGTGACGGCGCTCTCTGTGACATCGGCTCGGAGGTTCGGAACGATGACGACGATCGGGGCGACAACCCCAGGGGCCCTTCCCGACACGCGATGGCGGACACGTGACATCGTGGTCGCGGCGGTGATCGGGGTCGCGTTCGGCGTGGTGTTCTGGGTGTGGGGGATCCTGTGGGAAGGCCCGTTCGCCGTGCTCAATGCAGTGGCCCCACCGCTGCGCGACCTCATCTACGCGGTCTGGCTGATCCCCGCCGTCCTGGCACCCCTCGTGATCCGGAAGCCCGGTGCCGCGCTCTTCGCCGAGATGGTCGCCGCGGGCGTCTCCGCGCTGCTCGGAAGCGTGTGGGGCGTCGACACGCTGCTGTCGGGGTTCGTACAGGGTGCCGCCGCCGAGCTCGTGTTCGCGTTCACGCTCTACCGCATCTGGACGTTCCCGGTCCTCGCGGCGGCCGCCATCGCCAGCGCGGCAGCGGCGTGGATCCACGACTGGGTCGTCTACTACGGCGCATTCGACCCGCTCGTCCAGATCGTCCGGGGCGTGGCGATGGGCATCTCGGCGGTCGTCCTGGTCGCTGGTGGATCCGTGGCTCTCCACCGTGCACTCCGACAGGCCGGCGTCCTGGAAGGGTTCCCCGACTGACCGCGGTCGCGCTCCGGGCCCGGGACGTGTCGATCACCTATCCCGGGGCCGACCGTCCGGCCACCTCATCGATCGACTTCCACGTCGAACCGGGCAGCGTCCTCCTCGTCGTCGGCCCGTCGGGCGCCGGCAAGAGCACGCTCGCGCTGGCCGTTGCGGGGCTGATCCCCGGTCAGATCCCGGCGACCGTCGAGGGCTCGCTCACGCTCGATGGCGACGACGCGGCGGCCCTCGGGCCGGTCGGCGTCGCAGCGCGGGTCGGGCTCGTCCTCCAGGACCCGAGCGCGCAGCTCGTCATGGAACGCGTCGAGGACGACGTGGCATTCGGGCTGGAGAACCGGGCATGGCCCCGCGTCGGGATGAGGGAGCGGGTCCCGCAGGTCCTCGCCGAGGTCGGGCTGGAGGGCACCGAGCGCGCCCGTTCGCGTCGCCTCTCGGGCGGCCAACAGCAGCGGCTCGCGTTGGCGGGCGCGCTCGCCCCTCGGCCCGGGCTGCTCGTGCTCGACGAACCGACCGCCAACCTCGATCCGGACGGGGCCGTGGGCCTGATCGCCACGCTCGCGGCGATCCGTCGCGCCGGGGCGGCGACCGTCGTCCTGATCGAGCACCAGGTCGATCTCGCGTGGCCGCTCGCGGACGCCGTGCTGGCTCTCGATACGGGTGGACGACCGATCGATGTGGGCGTGCCGTCCGACGTCCTCGCGCGCTCCGCCAAGGCGATGCGGAAGGCCGGCATCTGGCTGCCCGGTGAGGGGGCGCGTGGCCGGCTGCCCGAAGCGACGGCGATCGGCCCGAGCCTGATCCACGCCGACGGCCTCCGCTTCGGGTATGAGCGCGCCGAGCCCGTGGTGCGCGATGTGACGTTCGACGCGGCATCAGGGGAGCGCATCGCGCTGGTGGGCCCGAACGGTTCGGGCAAGTCGACGCTGGGACGGCTCCTCGTCGGGCTGCTGCGGCCGGATCACGGCCGCGTCGAGCTGGCGGGCGACGATCCATCGAGGATGCCTGCCGCGCGGCTCGCCCGACATGCCGGCTACGTCTTCCAGGAGCCGGAGCGGCAGTTCCTCGCACAGACCGTCGGCGAGGAGGTCCGGGCCGGTCTGACATCCGAGGAGGAGGAGCGCGTCGATGACCTCATGACCCGCCTCCGCCTCCCGCTCGACAGGTTCGCCGAGCGCAGTCCGTATCGCCTCTCCGGTGGGGAGCAGCGACGGCTCTCGCTGGCGTGCATCCTCGTCCGCCGCCCGGAGGTGCTCGTCCTCGACGAGCCCACGTTCGGACAGGACCGGATCGGTTACGAAGGTCTGCTCGGGATCCTCGCGGAGCACCTCGGCCAGGGTGCGTGCCTGATCGCGGCCACCCACGACCGGCGGTTCGTCGGTGACGTGGCGGGTCGAGTCGTCGAGATGGAGGCCGGCTGGATCGTCCGGGACGAGCCGCTTCAGGCAGCCGAGGCGACGGCGTGATCACGACCCGCTTCGAGGTCGGCGACGCCCAGCTCGACAGCGTTCTGGGGCGGACGAGCCCGGTCATCAAGCTCGGTGTGGCCGTCGTCTGGCTGGTCGGGTTGGCGTTCACGCTCCATCCGCTGCCACCCGTGATCCTCGCCGCTGCGGCGCTGGCGGCCGGCCTGGCCCTTGGCGGTATCCCGCCGCTCAAGCTCGGTCGGACGCTGGCGCCGGTCTGGCTGGCAGCCCTCGCCATCGGGCTCTCGAACATGCTGTTCTCGACGGCGAACGGCGACCCGACGACGGCCACGCTCCTCCGCGTGGGCTCCGTGCGGATCGCGGAGGCGGCCTTCGTCGCCGGCGTCGCGATCATGCTGCGCGTCGCCGCGATCGCCGCGGTCGGGGCGGTCTTCGCGTTGACGACCGATCCGACGCGCCTCGCCGACTCGCTCGTCCAGCAGGCCCGCGTGCCCGCCAGGTTCGCCTACGGTGCGCTGGCCGCATACGGCGCGATCCCGCGCTTCGGCGAGGACCTCGCCACGCTTCGACAGGCGCGCAGGATCCGTGGCCTCCGAGCCGGGTGGCACCCGCGGCTGCTGGTCGGACTGCTCGTCCTGGCCATCCGCCACGCCGATCGCATGGCGGTCTCGATGGATGCGCGCGCCTTCGGGTCCGGCCCGCGGACGTCCTACCGCGAGCTCCGCTGGACGCCGGTCGACGTGGCGGTCGCCGTCGGGGCTGTCGCGATCCTCGCCATCGCCCTCGCCGCGGGACGGTAGATTCGCCCGCAACCACCAGGGGAGGGGATCCGAGTGACCGACGCGCGCACGATCGTGTTCTTTCCGGAAGGCGCCTACGGCCCGACCAACAACTGTGTCGGGATCGGACAGGTGCTCCGGTCACGCGGCCACCGCGTCGTGTTCATCGTCGAGGAGTCGTTCGCGGGAACGCTCGAGGAGAAGGGCTTCGAGGAGCGCTTGATGCGCCTCGGGCCGCCCCCGAGCGAACCCGAGGTGCCCGGGCAGTTCTGGATCGACTTCATCCGGGACACGGCGCCGGTCTTCCGCAAGTCGACCCTGGAGCAGCTCGGCGAGTTCATCGCGCCGACGTGGCAGGCGCTCATCGACGGGTCGAAGTACGTCGACCCGCGGCTCGCCGAGATCTTCGATGAGGTGTCTCCCGATGTCATCGTGGAGGACAACGTCGTCGCCTTTCCCGCGATCGGCGCCAGTGGCCGACCGTGGGTCCGCATCGTTTCGTGTAATCCGATGGAGATGAAGGACCCTCGGATCGCACCGTTCAGCAGCGGCTACCCGGTGGACGACCGGAGTGCTTGGCCGGCCTTCCTTGACGAGGTCCGCCGGACACACGCCGACATGTGGATGGACTTCGACGAGTTCTGTCGGGAGCACGGCGAGACCGGGCTGACGTACGGGCCGCTCGGTCCGGAGTTCATCGCAGAGTCGCCCTATCTGAACCTGTACTCGTACCCAGCCGAGGCGGATTACGAGCGGGCGAACCCCCTCGGGCCGACTTGGCATCGCCTCGACTCCACCGTCCGCGCCCCCGAGACGTCATGGCAGTTGCCCGAGCATCTGGCCGAGCGGGATGGGGCGCTGATCTACCTTTCCCTGGGATCGCTCGGCTCCGCGGACGTCGAGCTGATGCAGCGGCTGGTCGATGTCCTGGCCACGACGAAGCATCGGGTCATCGTGTCCAAGGGGCCGCTCGCAGACCAGATCACGCTCCACGACAACCAGGTCGGCGAAGGGTTCCTGCCGCAACCGGCGATCCTGCCGCAGGTCGATCTCGTCATCACGCACGGCGGCAACAACACCGTCACCGAAGCGTTCCACCACGGCAAGCCGATGATCGTGCTCCCGTTGTTCTGGGACCAGGTCGACAACGCTCAGCGGGTCGACGAGACCGGCTTCGGGAAGAGGCTCTCGACGTACGGGTTCGCCCCGACCGAGCTGACGGGCGCCGTCGACGAGCTGCTACGCGACCGCTCGCTGACAGAGCGGATGGCCGCGATGTCGACGCGCATCAAGTCGACGTCCGGGACGGTCCGCGCTGCCGAGCTTGTCGAGCGCGTCGCGACGACCCGGGAGCCGGTCACCGCCTGACCTGAACCGCGCGGGGAGCGGCGATCGTCGGTGACGTCGTGCACCAGACTCCAGTCCCGCCCATCGACACGCGCCCTTCGTCCTGCCCAGACTGGTGTGGAGAGGTGCATGAAGGAGGGGTTCGGGTGGTGGTGCGTCGTCGATCCGTGGTGGCGCTCGCGATGGTGACCGCCGTCGCCGGGTCCGCCGCCTTCGCGGCGCCGGTCAGCGCCGCGCGACCGGGGCCGGGCAGTCCCAGGACCGTCGTCTTCGACGGCTACACGTGGACCGTGAAGACGTCAACGAGGAAGATCGGCCCCGGCCCGAACCTGTTCTCGCCCGACCTGGCCTGGGTCGACTCGAGCGGCGCACTTCACCTGCGCATCGCGAAACTCGGCGGGCGGTGGAACGTGAGCGAGGTGATCAACCAGGCGACGCTGGGGTACGGCACCTACAGCTGGACGGTCAAGGCCGATCTCGACAGCCTCGATCCCCAGGTCGTCCTCGGCCTGTTCACCTGGAATGACGACCCGGCGTACAACCACCGCGAACTCGATGTCGAGTTCGCACGCTGGGGCAACGCAGCCGATCCGACGAATGGCCAGTTCGTCGTCCAGCCGTACGACCGTCTCGGGAACCTGCAGCGGATCACCCAGCAACGCGGTCTTGCGACGACGACCCACGGCTTCACGTGGCGGCCCGACAAGGTCGACTTCTTCTCGAGCGCCTCGCCGACGAGCTGGTCCTACTCCGGCCCGGATGTCCCGCGACCCGGCGGCGAGAACGCCCGGATGAACCTGTGGCTCTTCCGCGGCGTCGCCCCGTCGAACGGCCAGCCGGCGGAGGTCGTCATCAGCGACTTCACGTTCACGCCGTTGCCCTGACCCGGGCGACCAGCGACCTTCGCCACGACGACGCAACAGGCCTGCAAGCGGCCCACCGGAACTGACGGGTCCCCCGGAGACGCCGGCGGTGCCACGCTCGACGTCACGACCCCGACGGAGACGAACTTCCCGCGGTGTCCCGGTACCGCACCTGAGGGCGGTGCCATCGGCGGATCCCCTCCTCCTCCGTCGGTGGCACCGCTTTCTTCGTTGGTGCGCGGTCGGGCGCCCACGCTACGGGACGGCCTACCGACTCGGGGCTAGGATGACGAGACTTTCCGACTCGACCCGTCACCGCCCCGAGGAGGCACCCCGTGACCGACACGCTCGAACGGACCAAGACGTACCAGCAGTTCATCGGAGGCGGCTTCGTCGACGCCGCTGACGGACGCACCGCCGAGGTCATCAACCCGGCGAACGACCAGGTCATCGCCAACGTCCCGGCGAGCTCGCAGGAGGACGTCGATCGCGCGGTCGATGCTGCCGAGAAGGCGTTCGAGACCTGGAAGCAGACGACGCCCCAAGACCGTTCGTTGCTGCTGCTCAAGATCGCCGACGCGCTCGAGGCGAAGGCTGACGAGCTCGGCCGCCTCGAGAGCGCCAATGCAGGCAAGCCGGTCGGTGCTGCGATCGACGAGATGACGACATCGGTCGATCTGTTCCGCTTCTTCGCGGGCGCGGCGCGGGTGATGGATGGCCTCGCGGCGAACGAATTCGCGGCCGGCCACACCTCGATCATCCGGCGTGATCCGATCGGTGTCGTCGCCTCGATCGCGCCGTGGAATTACCCGCTCTACATGGCCACCTGGAAGCTTGGGCCCGCGCTCGCGACCGGCAACACCGTCGTGCTCAAGCCGTCGGCCAGGACGCCGCTCTCCGCCCTCGCCTTCGCGGAGATCATCGCCGACATCCTCCCGCCGGGCGTGGTGAACGTCCTGTCG
>DATHTG010000201.1:0-3756 GCA_035463515.1 Candidatus Limnocylindrales bacterium | reverse complement strand
GCCGCTTCACGACGGGCGCCAAGGTTCCCGGGGTCACGACCGCCGGCAAGTCCGGAACGGCCGAGCTCGGCGGCAGCGGCGAGCCCCATTCGTGGTTCATCGGGTTCGCTCCGGCCGAGGCGCCGACGATCGCGATCGCGGTCCTCGTCGAGCAGGCCGGGCGTGGCGCGGAAGTGGCGGCGCCGATCGCCGGGGACATGATGCAGCGGGCGCTCGAGGCGCAGCAGTGACCGACCCGCCCGATGAAGAGCCGCGCGCGCCGCGGCCGCTGATCGAGCGGGTCGGACTGGCGCTGATCGCCGCCGTCATGGCCGCCGCCTTCGGCGGCGTCGCGGTGGCGGCGTGGATCGGCGGGGAGGGGTTCCTCGCCGTGATGGGTGCCGTCGGCTGCCTCATGACGGCGTGGGTCGGCGGCATCACGGTCCTGCGCGGCTGACCGTCCATCCCGCATCGTCGTGCGGCGCAAAGCGAACGATTCGCCCTTCGGCGACGCCTGAGTGGATAGAGGGGACACGAGGAGGGGTCCGGAACCGGATTCACGGAGCCGACGTACTATGCCGTGACACCTCCTCCCGTCCCGAGGGGTTACGTCACTCCCATCCCTGTGCCCGACCACGGCCGGTGTCCCCGCACCCGCCGTCCATCGAGAGAGGCTGATGTCGAAGATCCAGGAGACCGGCGATAAGGTCATCGCCAACGTCGAGCATGTCATCGTCGGCAAGCACCATGAGGTCCGCCTGGCGCTGGTCGCCCTGCTGTGCCGCGGACACCTGCTGATCGAGGATGTCCCCGGGACCGGCAAGACCGTCATGGCCAAGGCCATCGCCCGGAGCCTCGGCTGCTCGTTCCGCCGGATCCAGTTCACGCCGGACCTCTTGCCGTCCGACGTCACCGGCTTGTCGATCTACAACCAGAAGACCCAAGAGTTCGAGTTCCGGCCGGGCCCGATCATGAGCCAGGTCGTGCTCGCCGACGAGATCAACCGCGCGACGCCCAAGACGCAGTCGAGCCTTCTCGAGTCCATGGAGGAGCGCCAGGCGACGATCGACGGCGTCACCCACCAGATGCCGGATCCGTTCCTCGTCATCGCGACCCAGAACCCGATCGAATACGAGGGCACGTTCGCCCTGCCCGAGGCGCAGCTCGACCGGTTCATGCTCCGGATCAAGCTTGGCTACCCGCAGCCGATCGAAGAGATCGTCATCCTCGACGAGCAGAAGCGAACGCATCCGCTCGAGGAGCTCAAGGAGGTCTTGAGCGTCGAGGACCTGGGCGGCCTCCAAGAGGCGGTGCGCGAGATCTATGTCGATTCGACCGTGTCGGACTACATCGTCCGGATCGTCGGCGCGACCCGCAACCACCCCGACGTGTATCTCGGCGCATCGCCGCGTGGGTCGATCGCCCTGTATCGCGCAGGGCAGGCGCTCGCCGGGCTGCTGGGTCGTGACTACGTCATCCCCGACGACATCAAGGCGCTCGCCGAGGCCGCACTGGCCCACCGGCTGATCATCAAGACGAGCTCGTCGATCCACGACGTGCAGGCGGCCCAGGTCGTGCGCGAGATCCTCGATACCACCCCGATCGACGGCATCCGGCCGACCGGCGGAGGACCCACCGAGATCCGCGCCACGACGCCGAGCGTCAAGACCGGCCCGAGCGCCTAGCGTCGCCGCAGGCCGAGCCGGCAGGTCAGCCGATGTTCCGACGCCTCCAGGCCATCGCCCTCGCGACGATCCTCGTCGTCGCGGCGTTCTCGACCGGCTGGGACTTCCTGTTCTATCTGCTGTACCTCGGGATCCTGATCGTCGGTGGTTCCAACGTGCTCGTCCGGCTGGGTCTGTCGGACCTCGAGGCGGGCTACGCCGTGAGCCAGCTCCACGGCCATGTCGGCGACCGGATGCGGGTCACGTACACGCTTCGGAACAGCAGTCGATTCCCCAAGCCGTGGCTGGAGATCCACAACCCGACCACGTTGCCCGGCGGGCTCCCGGGCCGGGCGATCACGCTCGGCGGCCGCGCGGAACGGTCGTGGCTCATCCGGGCGCCACTGACGCGCCGCGGCCATTTCCGCATCGAGCCGCTCCACATCCGGACCGCGGATCCGTTCGGATTCTTCGAGGCCGCGGCGACCGTCGGACAGGGCATCAGCGTCGTGGTCTACCCGCGGCTCGAGCCGCTCCCGATGTGGCGCCTGCCCGCGGCCAGCCTCGAGGGAAGTCACGCATCGCCCGAGCGGACGCTCCAGACGACGCCCCTCGCGACGACCGTCCGTCCGTACGCGCCGGGCGACAGCATGAATCGGATCCACTGGAAGTCCACCGCTCGCCACGGCGACATCCAGGTCAAGGAGTTCGACCTGGAGCAGACCGCCGACGCCTGGATCATCCTCGACCTGCAGCGGGGCATCCAGGCTGGTCGGGGTGAGGAGTCGACCACGGAGGCGATGATCCGCGCCGCGGCCTCGATCGCCGACAAGGCGGTGAACGAGAAGCGTGCGGTGGGCATGACCGTGAACGCCGGCCGGACCGCCTACCTCCCCGCCGACCGCGGCGGTCGACAGCACCAGAAGGTCATGCAGTTGCTGGCGGCGGTCGACGCCGACTCCAGTACGCCGCTGGTGGAGACCCTGATCGCGTCGGTCGGACGGTTGCGTCGCGGCATGACGGCCGTCGTCATCACGGCGTCGACCGATCCGTCATGGATCCGCCCACTCGCGTCGCTGCGCACCCGCGGCATCGGCTGTGTCGTCGTCCTTGCGGACGCGCCGGCGTACGCGCGCGCCGAGGCCCAGGCCCGCGCCGAGGCCGGTGAGGGCGAGCTGCGCCACCACCCCGTCGAGGACGAGGCGATCGCGAAGCGTCGCCGTGCGCTCAATCACGCCCTCGCCGAATACGAGCTGAAGGCTCACACCATCCGCCCGCACCAGTCGCTCGGGGAGATCCTCGTCTCATGACCCATCGCGACGGACGCCAGCTGCTCCGCTCGCTTCGCCGCATCGACGGCTGGTTCACGGTGGCGCTCGTCCTGCTCATCTGCGCCACGCTCGCCTGGTCGTTGGACGACGCACTACTCGTCCTGGGTCGCGACGAGCTGACCGATCTCCTGTTCTGGGCGGCGATCGGTGGTGCGGCCCTGGGGCTGGTCGGCCCGCTGGTCGGGTGGGGTCGGTGGACGACGCACCTGGTCGGCGCCGCGTTCGCGGCGTTGCTCGTCCCATTGCTCGTCGGGTGGGCGCTCAAGCCCGCCGGCGATGCGCCCGCCCTGCTGTTCCAGCTCACAGCGGGCGAGGCGGTGCAGGCGTGGTCCGACCTCGTCGTGAGCCAGCTCCTGTTCACGCCGGCCTACGGGCATCACCTGCTGGTGCTCGGGCTCATCACGTGGGGCTCGTCGCAATTCGCAAGCTACGCGGCATTCGGGCACCGCCGGCCGATCAACGCCGTGGTCGTCATCGGGCTGCTGTTGCTCGCGAACATGTCGCTGACCGTGCGCTCCCAGCTCACGTTCATGGTGATCTTCACGATCGCCAGCCTGTTCCTGCTGGTCCGGTTCCACACGCTCGACGAACAGGCCGACTGGCTCCGTCGCCGGATCGGCGACCCGACCGCGATCTCCGCGCTGTATCTCCGCGGCGGGACCGTATTCATCATCGCGGCCATCACCGGATCACTGGCGCTGACGGCCGCCGCGTCCTCCAAGCCCCTCGCTGGCGCGTGGACCGACGTCGGCGCGCGCGTCGTCGAGTGGGGGCAGTTCCTC
>DATHTG010000200.1:0-7759 GCA_035463515.1 Candidatus Limnocylindrales bacterium | reverse complement strand
GGTCGACGTGACGCTCGCCGACTTCCCGAGGGTCGCCGACTAGATCGACACGCCCAAGCGCTGCCGAGCGACGTGATACGGTCCCGACGGGCCGGTAGCTCAGTGGCAGAGCAGGGGACTTTTAATCCTTTGGTCGTGGGTTCGAATCCCACCCGGCTCGCGATGCTGTGGAGCAGCCGCAATGACCTCGGCCCGACTCGACGGGCCGCCGTCACGAAGCCGCGCGTACCGTCCCGCCATGCACCGCCTCGACCCCAGGCTTCGCGCGGCACGGCGCCGCGCCGCTGCACACCACTATCGCCCGGCCGACCGGGTCTTCGTCGCGACGCTGGTCATCGGCTTCTTCGCGATCGCACTCCTGCTCGTGACGCTCTACCCCTCGCCGATGCACCTGCTTCGCCTCTACTGACCCCTTTCCTCAGGAAGTCCGGGTCGTCAGCGAGGGCGGCCTCGAGCAGGCGCAGCGTCTCCGTGCGATCGCCTGGACCACGCTCGTCCGGCCACGTGTCCACGACGGCCGACGCCCACCGCGCCCAATCCGCCCGGAGTCGCGCCCAGCGATCGAGCAGCACCCAGTACAAGAGATTCACGTGCGCTCGCTCGGGGAACTGCCCCCGGCCCGCGAGGTAGTCGCGCGCGATCTCTCGCCACGGCTCGTCCGCGGCGATCGCCTCGGCGCCGAAGTCGGCGAGCCGCTGCTGCAACGCCTCGATCGAGGCGTTGTTCGAGAAGAGGACCTTGAGCGCACCCTCCGATTCGATCGTCGTCGGCGCGGACGGCGAATCGAGCCAGTCCTGTAACGCCCGACGGCCCTCGGGGGTGATCGCATATTCCGTCCGACGACGTCGTCCGACATCGACGCGCCGGCTCGTCGCGAGTCCGGCGGCGACCAGGCGCTGCGGCTCGCGATAGAGGTTGCTCTCGGCACGCGGCCAGACGGCGAGCAATGCGCGCCGCATGAGCTTCGTGAGCTCGTACGTCGACCAGGCCTGGATGGCGAGCAGGCCCAGGATCGCGTACGACGTCGGTGTCAACCTCGATCTATCCATTGACAGACACTCCACTGTGGAGTATCACTCCACATACTCCAGTCAGGAGTATACGGGAGGCGGGACGATGCAAGTCATGGCACCGACGCAGCTGCTGATCCGGCCGGCGGGCGAAACGGATATCGCTGACCTGCGCACCGTGATCGCGCGGGCCAACGAGCCGTTCAGAGGGATGGTGGGTGCCGGACTGTTCGCGTCCTACCTGACCAGCGCGATGGATGTCGCAGGCCGCCTCGAGGAGGCCGAGGTCCTTGCGGCAGAGCTCGACGGTAGGGTCGTCGGGACGATCACGTACTACCGCGATGCGAGTGACGAGGGCATCCCGGTCAGGTTCCCCGACGGGACGGCGGGGATCCGCGCCACGGCGGTGGAACCCGCGGCCAGGGGGCGAGGCATCGGAGCGGCGATGGTCGACGCGTGCATCGGACGAGCGGCGGAGGCCGGCGCGAGCGGAGTCGGTCTTCACACCGCCGACTTCATGCTCGCCGCCGTGACGATCTACGAGCGATGCGGCTTCGCGCGGGCGCCACGTTACGACTTCGAATGGTCCCAGTTCTTCGGTGGCCCGGCGGGTGAGGTCGAACCGGCGATCGCCTATCTCCGTTCCCTTCGATGAGGATGACGGGCGTCCGGTCGGCGGTCGTCAGATGGTGTCGTGCGCTTGCCCGCCTCTCCGCGGACCCGATCGGGCTGACGAGCGGAGCTCGCCTGCGCTGGTGACCTTCGGCCCTTGACGTCAGGCTGGTGCGCGGACGCATCATGGGTTCCGACGCGCTCACGAGGGGACGCTCACGATGCGGATACGGCCCGGCCTCCTGTTCTGGGGCCTGTTCTTCTTGTTGCTCGGCGCCATACCGCTGCTCGTCCGAGCGGGCGCGGTCGACGCGAATGCGCTCGCCGACGCGTGGCGCCTTTGGCCGCTGCTGCTCGTCGCGCTCGGCATCGCGCTGATCCTCGGTCGGACGTCGTTCGGCCTGCTCGGCACGGCGTTGGCTGCCATCGTCCTCGGTGTCGCGGCGGGCGGGGCGCTCGCTTCGGGCACGAACTTCATCGGCAACGTCGGAGGATGCGGGGCCTTCGGCTCGGGTACCGACCAGCGGTTCGAGGATCAGGGCACGTTCGACGGTCCTGCCTCTGCCCGGTTCGATCTCGATTGTGGCTCGCTCGATCTGGCGGTGCAGCCGGGTAGTGACTGGCACGTCCAGGCCGACTACCAGGGCGCGCCGCCGACGCTCGAGCTTTCGGACGGGGCGATCGGCCTGCGCGCTCCCGGCGGGTTCGGGACGCGGCGCCAGGAGTGGGCGATCGAGCTTCCCGCCGACCAGACGCGTGACCTATCGATCGATTCGAACGCCAGCTCGGTGACCGCCGACCTCGCCGGGGCCGACCTCGCGAACTTCGCGCTGGACATCAACGCCGGCGACGCCCGCATCGACTCGACCGGCGGCCGGCTCGGGACGATCGATATCTCTGCCAACGCGGCTCGCGTCCGTCTTCGGCTCGATGCCGACACGACCGGTTCGCTCTCGACGAACGCTGGCTCCATCGAGCTGTGCGTCCCGGCGGAGGCCACGCTGCGTTTCCGTGTCGAGGAGCAGCTCACGTTCGCGCATGATCTCGACGATCGCGGCCTCGCACGGAGTGGGGATATCTGGACCCGTGAGGGGACCGTCGGCGCCCCGGTCATCGACCTGTCGATCCAGGGCAATGCCGCGAACTTCTCGCTCGACCCGGCTGGAGGCTGCTGATGGGTTACCGACTCTATCGGTCGCGCCGCGACCGGATGCTCGCCGGCGTCGCTGGCGGTCTCGCCGAGATGTGGGGCGCGGACCCATCGCTCGTCCGGATCATCTGGGCGCTGCTCGTCGTGTTCACCGGCGGCGTAGCGCTCCTCATCTACATCGTGATGGCCATCGTCGTCCCAGAGGAGGATGAGGTCTTCGGGCCGGGCGGAGCGCCTCCGCGGGCGGCCGGGTCGCGTCCGGCGATGTTCGAAGGGGGCAGCGCGTGGCGGGCGCCGCGGGCCGATGGCGGTGGCGTGTCGCCCGGGCTCCTGCTCGGCGGGTTCTTCATCCTGATCGGCCTGTTCTTCCTCGCCCGCGAGTTCCTTCCTCGCATCGACTTCGACTGGTTGGGCCCCCTCGTGCTCGTGGCGGTCGGGGCGGTCCTCATCGTGTCCGCGTTGGGCCGCGGTCCGAGGTCCAGTGGGCAACCCGCCGCGCCGGCGCCTCCGCCGCCACCGCCGTCCGACGCACCTCCCCCACCTTCCCCGCCACCGAGCGAGCCGTGATGCGTGCCAACCGGGGCGCGCTGGTCGGCGGTACGTGGCTCATCGGCCTGGGTGCTGTCTTTCTCATCCGACAGGCCATGGACCTGTCGTGGACCGAGGCATGGCCGCTGTTCGTGATCCTCGTCGGCGTCGCGACGTTCATCACGACCGTCATCGACCGGCGCGGCGGATGGACGTTCTGGAACCTGACCTGGCCGATCGTGTGGATCGGCGTGGGGGTCGTGCTGTTCCTGAGCACGACCGGACAGCTGGCAACCGGTCCCGGAGAGCTGATCACCCAAGGCTGGCCGTGGCTGCTGATCGGGCTGGGCGTGTGGTTCCTGATCGGGTCCGTCGCGCCCGGTGGCCGTGCTCCGCGCGAGGACCTGACGATCCCACTGCGGGACGTGCCTTCGGCGACCGTCCGGATCCGGTTCGGAGCCGGCACGCTCGACGGCGGGCTGGCGTCGCCCGGGCAGCTCGTCGATGGGCGATTCCGCGGCGGTGTCGTCCACCGTGAGCTCGGATCGGGCATCGTCGAGCTCGAGCAGGACACCTCGTACGGGATGCCGTGGCTGCAGCGCGAGTCGGCCTGGACGGTCGGGCTGACGGGGGAGGTGCCGCTCGACCTCAAGCTCGAGGCGGGGGCGAGCCGGACCCGGCTCGATCTGTCGGGCACGCGGACCCGGAGGCTTGAGATCAAGACCGGCGCGAGCGAGACGACGGTCACCCTGCCTCGGGAAGCCGGCATGACCGATGTGAAGGCGGAGGCGGGCGCCGCCAGCCTGACATTCATCGTCCCGAGCGGCGTGGCGGCGCGCATCCATGGCACCGTTGCCCTCGGCAGCATCCGGGTCGACGAGGACCGCTTCCCGCGGTTCGGCAGCGACTACCAGTCGCCCGACTACGGGTCCGCGACGAACAGGGTGGATCTCGATATCAACGGCGGAGTCGGGTCGGTCCGGGTCCGGAGCGAGACGTGACGACGACGGCCGCCTGACACACTCCCGGGATGGACGCGACAGGCATCCTCGAGCGATCCGCCGACACTACGATCGACCGCCCGGCCCGCGTCGTGGCGTCGCAGACCACACTGCGGATGGACTGGATCCTGACGGCATTGTCGGTCTTGCTGGTCGGCGGCTTCTACATCGACATCTGGGCGCACGCGCACGGCCGCGTCGACGACACCTTCTTCACACCGTGGCATGCGCTGTTGTACTCGGGCGCGGCCTCATTCGGTGTCGTCCTGGGCGCAGCCGCCATCCTCGGCCGGCCCCGGAGTGTGCCTCTTCGCGACACGCTCGCCCCGCCGTACCGACTCGCGTTCCTCGGATCCGTCCTCTTCGCGGCGGCAGGCGTCATCGATCTGGCGTGGCACACGCTGGTCGGGTTCGAGGTCGATGTCGAGGCCCTGCTCAGCCCGTCGCACCTGCTCCTCGCGACCTCAGGGATGCTCATGGTCGGCGGCCCGATCCGAGCGGCGGCTGCACGTCTCCGCGAAGGAGCATCGGTGTCGTGGCGCACGGCTGGCCCGCTCGCCATCCCGCTCGCCATGGCGATCGCGATCCTCGTCGCGTTCACCCAGTACGCCAACCCCATCGCCGATCCGTGGGCCGAGGCCGGGCCGGCCGATGAGCCGCGCATCACCACCCAGCTCTTCGCGATGGATGCGGATGGGACGGGGCAGCGACGTCTCACGTATCTGCCCGGCAACGCGCTCAACGCGCGATGGTCGCCGGACGGCGCCCAGCTCGTGTACTCCTATCAGCCACTGGCCGACGAGGCGGATCCAGAACCGACCGGGCAGCTGCACGTCATGAACGCCGATGGCTCCGACGACCGTGTCCTCACGACGCCCGTGGTCGCAGCGGATCCGGCCTGGTCACCGGACGGGGCCCGGATCGCGTTCGCAGGCAGCGCGGATGACAGCCAGTACGACATCTCTGTGATCGGTCTCGACGGGGTGGGCCTCGAGCAGCTGACGGACGACGAGGCGACCGACTTCGCGGCCGCCTGGACGCCCGATGGATCAGCCCTGCTGTTCAACTCCGACGTGGACGGGGATTTCGACATCGTCCGCCTGGACCTGGCGACGCGGGCGAGGACCTCGATCACGAGCGGCCCGTCGAACGACTACGAGCCGGCGATCTCGCCGGACGGCACACGGATCGCGTTCACCTCGGACCGGCGGGCGCAGAACAGCTATGACGTCTGGCTCTCGGACATCGACGGCGGCGAGCCCACTCGGCTCACCGTCGGAACGAACGACGACGTCGGCGACAGCTACATGCCGACCTGGTCACCGGACGGCACGCGGATCGCGTTCACCTCGAACCGCACGGGCGACTTCGAGGTCTATGTCATGCCGGCCGCCGGAGGGGAGGCCACCAACCTCAGCCAGAACCCGGCTACGAGCGACGGCTGGGCCCGTGCTCATTGGTCGCCCGACGGGTCGACGATCGTCTACCCATCGGAAGGCAACGTGCCGTTCTGGCGCGCGGACTACGTCCGGCAGGGCTTCGGCGCGGCGGGCGTGCTGGTCGCCTCGGCCTTGCTTGCCGGCGCCGTCGTCTGGCTGCGCGGGCGATTCGGCGCCCTGCCGTTCGGCGCGTACGCGATCGTGATCGGGGCACCGCCTGCGATGGCGACCGTCCTCGATGACCAGTACCGGCTGATCCCGGGGATCGTCATCGGCGCGCTCGCGGCCGAGCTCGTCGTGCGCCGCTGGCCGGCCGGACGGAGCCGGATCGGCGACGCGATCGTCGCGTTCCTGATCCCGGCGATCGTGTTCGCCCTCTATTTCGGGACGTTGATGATGACCGGCGGGATCGGTTGGTCGCTCCACATGTGGCTCGGCGCGATCTTCATCGCCGGGATCGTCGGGCTGTTCCTCGACGAGCTGTCGCGAGCGGCTCGGCCACCGGCGCAGGCGATCGCCGCGTAGTCCTCGGTCACGTCCTCTCGAGCGCGACCCGGACCCCGAGAGCGACGAGCACGGTGCCGCTGATCCACCGGATCACCCGCTGCGGCGTCTCGCGCCCGAGTACCTGCCCGACGGCGGCGAGCATGGCGCTGTACGTCAGGAGCCAGGCGACACCGATGAGGTCGAACACCACCGCGAGCTCGAGGGCACGGACCGCTGACGACTGACCGGGCCCGATGAACTGCGGCAGCAGCGTCAGGAAGAAGACGCCGAGCTTCGGGTTGAGCAGGGACGACACGAGTCCCTGCGCATACGCCTGCTGGGCCGGCAGCTGCCGTCGCTCCTGTCCGTCACTAGGGGAGAAAGCGTCGTGCGACCGGAGGGTCGATAGACCGAGGTAGATCAGGTAGCCGGCTCCGGCGAGCTTGAGGATCGTGAACGCGATCGATGACGTCGCGAGGATCGTCGCGACCCCGAGCGCGGCTGCGACGGCCCAGCCGAGGATCCCCGTGCAGATCCCAAGCGACGTGGCGAACCCTGCCGACCGCCCGTAGCGGAACACATTGCGCGCGACGAGCGCCATATCGGGCCCGGGGATGACCACGACGGCGATCGCGACGCCGATGAACGGGAGCAGGTCGTTCGTCACTTGCTCGCAACTTTACGTGGCCGGGCCTCGACCGCTCGTCCCCGAACCGCGACGTTCTCGGTCCCTCAACGGGGCCGACTCAGGCCGGTGGGACACCTAGCGTGGCATCCACACCCGCCGGGACGGGCGTGCCGCGCAGGGAGGATTGCATGAACACTGGCGATACCGCGTGGCTCCTGATGTCGACGGCCCTGGTGATGATCATGTTGCCGGGGCTCGCGCTGTTCTATGGCGGCCTCGTCCGCCGCAAGAACGTGCTCTCGACGATCATGCACAGCTTCTTCGGCCTCGCCCTCGTCAGCGTCGTGTGGGTCATCGTCGGCTTCTCGTTGGCGTTCGGGAGCGATGTCGGCGGTCTCGGTCTCATCGGCGGTCTCGACCATGTGCTGTTCAACGGGGTCGGCCTCGAGCCGTCGACGACCTACGCGACCACCGTCCCGTTCGTCCTCTTCGCCGCCTTCCAGCTGATGTTCGCGGCGATCACGCCGGCCCTCATCACCGGATCGTTTGCCGAGCGCAAGCGGTTCGGCGCGTTCGTGCTGTTCACGGTCCTGTGGTCGATCCTCGTCTATTCGCCGCTGGCCCATTGGGTCTGGTCGGTCGACGGATGGCTCTACAAGCTCGGGGCGCTCGACTTCGCGGGCGGCACGGTCGTCCACATCAGCTCGGGGGTGTCGGCGCTGATCGTCGCCCTGCTCATCGGCCGCCGCGCGGTCAACGGGGAGCCGATGGAGCCGCATGACGTCCCGATGACGGGACTCGGCGCCGGCCTGCTGTGGTTCGGCTGGTTCGGCTTCAATGCGGGATCGGCGGTCGCGGCGACCGGTCTGGCGGCCAGCGCGTTCATCGTGACCAACACGGCGGCC
>DATHTG010000199.1:0-2168 GCA_035463515.1 Candidatus Limnocylindrales bacterium | reverse complement strand
GAACGCATGGAGCAGGTCGGGGTCGATGTCGGCCCAGACCCGACGCTCGAGCAGCCCTGCTCGATATGCGTCGAGGAAGCGCTCACGCGATCGGCCGATCCAGGCATCGAGGTCCAGGCTCGGCCGAAGGAGCGGTCCCCCATTCACAGCCTCGGCTCGTCGACCGGCACTCCGCGCGACGTGGTCGAGGGACCTCAGCATCGATGCAACGTCGCGCAACGCCGGACGGTGCGCACGACGCGCCTCCACCGGGCTCAGGGGCTCACCCTCGAAGTCCACGATCCGGAAGCCGTCCTCGGCGATGAGCACCTGCCCGAGGTGGTAATCGCCGTGCGCGCGGACGACCTCCGGCGCGGTCGGCAGGGCGTCGATCACGCTGATCGCCTCGGCGATCCTCGGTGCGAGCTCGCGCAGCAGCGACGCGGCGTCACCCGTCGTCGCCTCGAGCGCCGTCGCCAGATGTCGATGCGCGGCTTCTGCCCAGCCGCGGACCTCGGTCCGCGTCGCCGCGCGCGGAGCCATCTCGGGGAGGCCCCGCCCGTCCGCTACCGCGGCATGGAGCCCGGCCGTGAGCGTCCCGAGATCGGCCGCGATCTCGGTCGCGAACTCGAGGCTGACCTCGCCGGGTGAGGTCAGCCAGCCGACGAGCATCCCGGCGACCGACTCGAAGCCATCCGCGCCATCCGCGACGAACTCTTCGAGCATCGCCACCGTCGTCGGCTCACCCCGCTGCGCGACGACCTCCGCGAAGCCTGCAAGGCGCGGCACCGCCGGGAACCCGGCGTCCTCGCTCAGGAACGCCGTCATCTCGAGGTCCGGGTTCAGCCCCGGCTGCAATCGGCGATAGGCCTTGAGGAGCAGGGTCTCGCCGAGCACCACCGAGGTGTGCGACTGGTCAGCACCGAGATCGCGTTCCGCGCCCGGCCCGTCCGGAGCCAGATCGGCGAGCGCTCGAGCCGGCCGGCAGACGAGGGCGGCGGTCGGCGGGAGCCGCGGATCGTCCCGGATGGCGAGTGATGGGATGGTCCGACCTTCGGCCATGGCGACGGCGAGCGAGCGCCACGCGCCGTCGCCCGGATCGGCCGTGCGCAACGGGGAGCCGGTCAGCGCGATCGAATACGCATGCCGTGAGCGGTCGTCGAGCGTGACGGTCGTGAGCGCGAGGACGTGTGGCGACGAGGCGTCCAGGACGAACGCCTCGTCGAGCTCGATCCGGTCGATCGAGCGGCCCTTGGCGCCGAACCAGCGCTGTCGGGCGATGTCTTCGGGATCGAGCGCCGCGATCGCCGCGGCGACGTCAGCGCGGGTCGGCGCGCTGACCTTAGCCCCCCGTATTGATCATCACGTGCTTGACGAACGTGTAGTCCTCGAGCGCGTACTTCGAGCCGTCCTTGCCCCAGCCGGTCTGCTTGACGCCTCCGTGCGGGGTCTCCGACGTGAGCGTGAAGTGCTCGTTGATCCAGACGTGGCCGAACTCGAGGTACTTCGCCACGCGCATCGCCTTGCCGATATCGGTGGTGAACACCGACGAGGCGAGGCCGTACGGCGTGTCGTTCGCCCACGCCAGCGCGGTCTCCTCGTCGGTGAACCGCTGCACGGTGACGACCGGGCCGAAGATCTCGCCCTGGATGATCTCGGACTTCTGGTCCGGGCCGGCGATCACGGTCGGCTCGTAGTAGGCCCCCGCCCGGTCCGGCCGATTGCCGCCGACGACGATCTCGGCGCCGTCGCGCGCCCGGTCGACCATGCCCTGGACCTTGTCGGCCTGCGCCTGGGCGATGAGCGAGCCCATCTCGATGTCGTCGCCCTCCGCGGGATCGCCCCACTTGATGGTCTTGACCTGATCGGCGAGCGCAGTGACGAACTTGTCATACACGCCGGGGCCGGCCAGGACGCGGGTCGCGGCGGTGCAGTCCTGCCCACTGTTCCAGTAGCCGGCGAAGCGCAACGTCTCGGCCGCGAGCTGGATGTCCGCGTCGTCGAAGACGATGATCGGCGCCTTGCCACCAAGCTCGAGATGGAGTCGCTTGAGGGTGTCGGACGCGACCTTCGCGACATGCTTGCCGGTCGCGGTGTCGCCGGTGATGGCGACCATCCGGACCTTGGGATGGCCGACGAGCGCGTCGCCGATGTCGGAACCCGATCCCGACAGGACGTTCACCACGCCC
>DATHTG010000198.1:0-5749 GCA_035463515.1 Candidatus Limnocylindrales bacterium | reverse complement strand
CGGTGAGGACGACGGCCGTCGGGCTGCTCGGACCGAGGCGGCTCGGACACCTCGGGTCGACGAGCGATGACATGGCCTGCGCGATCTGCAGGGGCGGTCGGGTCGACCGCCGGGCACGAGCCGTGTGGTTCGGCTGATCAGATGGTCGACGACCGCCGCCGGATAAGGGCGGCGGTCGTCGGTCGTCCGAGGCCCAGGAGCAGGGCCCCCGCGTCAGCGAGCGCGGTCTTCCTTTCGGACCACCGAGCGGGTCGGGGTCAGCATGAGCATGGCCGTCAGCAGACCGGCCATCCCGAGGAGCACGATCCGCCAGCTGTCGCCGCTCGGCGACGTCGTGACGCCATCGAGCGTGTCGGTGGCCGGCAGGGTCGCCCGCGGACGCGGGGTCCCGACGGCACCACCGACATCGCCGGTCGGCTTCGGCTTGGTCGTCGGCTGCACGCCGGCCTCCGGCGTGTTGTCGACGATGACGATGGTCAGGCTGAGGTCTTCCTCGTCCTGGTTGGCTTCGCACTCGATGAGCCCGGCCGAGTCCCAGATGCAGGTCTTCGAGGGATCGACATTGAGCTCCACGAGGATCGGGTCGCTGCCCTCGAAGCCGTCCGGAACGGTGGACTCGACGATCCAGTAGTCGCCCTCATCGAGCAGATCGGTGTCGAGCATGCCGCCCGTCGCGACCGCCGGGCCGAAGACGAGCTCGTCGCCGGCGTCGAACGTCTCGTCGCCGTCGTCGGCGTAGACCTCGAACGAGGCACCACCGAGAAGAACGTCGTCGTCCGGATCTTCGGTGCCCCGGTTGTCGACCTTGGCGATCAGGATGCTCGCCTGGTCTTCCTCGTCGCCGGGCGTCTCGGTCGGCTTCGGCGTCTCCTCCGGCGTGTCCGTCGGCTTCGGCGTCTCCTCCGGCGTGTCCGTCGGCTTGGGCGTGTCGTCAGGCGTCTCGGTCGGCCTCGGCGTGGACTCCGACTCGGTGCAGTTGAGCGAATTGGACTTGCTGGACGAGATCACCGTCCCGTCCTCGTTGACGGCGAAGACGATCAGGACGCCGCCCTGGGTCGCGGTGAACGGCGCGGTGACGTTCAAGGTGAACGGGTACGTCCCGGCATCCTCGACGTCGACGACCGCGTAGTTCTTCGAGACGTTCCCCGCGGGCGAGGCGTTCGAGCCGTTGTTGGCGGCGAGGTAGACGACGATCGTCGAACCCTCGTCCATGTCCTCGGTGAGATCGAACGAGCCGGTGAAGTGTCCGGCCGACTCGCCATCGCAGAACATCTTGGCGTTGTTCATCGACGCGCTGTTTTCGACGCCGGATGCGGATCCGTCGACGGTCGCGTCGGACTTGGGCCCGCCGTCCGGCCAACCGCTCCCGTTGTCACCGGGGCCGGCGGCGAACGCAGGCGAGGCCGACGGCGCAAGCAGTGCCGTCGACACCAGAGAAAGGACGCCCAGCCACGAGAGGCGGCGGGCCAGGCGCTTCCGTGCGCCGGATCGAGCAGACGTCATGTGACGGTCCCCGAGCAGAGGCAGAGCCTCGGATGGATGGTCCCCCCGGTCGGTGGCTCCCTCGAGAGGGTGTCCGTCACCGAACGAGGGCCGGATATTCACATGCGAGTACCAGCCGGTCTAGTACCTCTGGCGCCCGGCGACCACACCGCTCCGACCCCCTCCGCCCAGCCGACCGCGAATTCGTTGACGGCCAGCAACGAACGGTCCTCCCGGTACCCCGGGACCCCTGACCCAGGACCGCGACAGTACCCACGTCCTACGAGCGGCGCCGGTACGATTTGGCGCGTGATCCCGCCCCCGCTGCGCACCCAGGTACGGCACGCCATCGATCGCGCATGGAGCCGCGCGGTCGACGACGGCGCGCTCGCCGCGCTCGACATCTCCGATCGACCCGACGTCGAGGTGGAGCGGCCGGCCAACCCTGAGCACGGCGACTTCGCGACCAATCTCGCGATGAAGCTCGCCCGCCCGTACCGACGGCCTCCGCTCGAGCTCGCGACGCTCCTCGCGGCCAAGCTGGTTCGCGAGGGCTCGGCGGCGGGCTCGACGTCGCCGATCGAGGCCGCCGAGGTGGCGCCGCCCGGCTTCTTGAACGTCCGTCTTCGGACAGCCGCCCTCGAAGCGATCGTGGACGGCGTCCTCGCCGACCCGGACGCGTGGGGTCGTGTCGAGCCGATCTCGTCACGCAGCGTCAATGTCGAGTTCGTGTCCGCGAACCCGACCGGCCCACTCACCATCGGGAATGCCCGCGGCGCCTTCATCGGCGACCTGCTGAGCCGCGTCCTCGAGGCAGGTGGCCAGCGCGTGACGCGCGAGTACTACTTCAACGACTCGGGCGGGCAGATCGACCAGCTCGGGGCGTCGGTCGCGGCGGTTCGGCGGGGCGAGGCCGTGCCAGAGGACGGCTACCGCGGCGACTACGTCGAAGAGCTCGCCGCCGCTGTCCCGGATGACGTCTGGGCGAGTGCGATCGCGTCGGGTGCGGACAGCGCGAACGTGCTCGGACGGTGGGCGGCCGGCCGCGTGCGAAGCACGATCGAGGCGAGCCTCGAACGGCTTGGCGTGCGCTTCGATGTCTGGACGACAGAGGGATCACTCCATGCACAGGGCTGGGTCGAGCGCGCGGTCGCTCGGCTTCGTGAGCGTGGACATGTCTACGAGCAGGACGGCGCGGTGTGGTTCCGGTCGACCGAGTTCGGGGACGACAAGGACCGGGTCATCTACCGGTCCAATGGCCAGCCGACCTATTTCGCGGCCGACATCGGCTATGTGACGGAGAAGTTCAGCCGTGGCTTCGACCAGCTGATCTACATCTGGGGCGCCGACCACCACGGAACCGTGGCGCGGGTACGGAACGCCGCCAAGGCGATGGGCTACGACATCGATGCGGTGCAGATGCTGCTCTACTCGTGGGTCCGCTTCGTCCGCGACGGCGAGGAGATCTCGATGTCGAAGCGAGCCGGCGAGTTCATCACGCTCGACGACCTCGTGTCGGAGGTCGGCGTGGATGCGGCACGCTGGTTCTTCGCGTCACGAGCGGCAACGACCGCGATCGATTTCGATATCGAACTCGCGAAGAAGCAGTCGAACGAGAACCCGGTGTACTCCGTCCAGTACGCGCACGCGCGGATCGCGTCGATCCTCCGTAAGGCCGACGAGGCTGGCCTCTCGCCCGCGACGACCGTCGCGGGCACACTGGGGGACGGTCCCGAGGCGGCGCTCGCGCGCGAGGTGGTGCGCCTCCCTGAGGTCGTGGAGGACGCCGTCCTTGCGGAGGAGACACACGGCATCACGGCGTATGCGACTGAGCTCGCGACCGCATTCCACGCCTTCTACCGGGACGCTCGGGTCGTCGACCCGGATGAGCCGCAACGGTCTGCCTCACGACTCGCTCTCGCGCGTGCCGCGCAGGTGACGCTCGCCCGGACCCTCGGGCTCCTCGGGATCTCCGCGCCAGAGTCGATGTAGCGATGCAGGCCCGCTAGCCGGCCAGCCCGAGCGCGTTCGCGACCTTGCCGAGCGCGATATCGTCGCTGCCGATCACGACCCAGCGATGCTCGCCGCCCTCGCCTGGGACGATCCGACCCGGCCCACCCGCCTTGGCGACCGCGGCCTCCGCTGTCACCTCGAACTCGGCGGCGTCGTCGTCGCTGTCCCAGACCGTGTGCCAGGCGATGGCCCAACTGTCGTCGGGGCCGCCGAGGATCGTGATCCTGTCGCCGCCCCAGCCGGCTGACGCGTCGTCCGCGGCCGCGATCGACCCGGAACCCAGCCAGATCGCCGTCTGATGCTCGCCCATCGTGTCCTCGTCGATGACCGACCAGCCAATGCCCATCTTGCTCGCGATGTCGTCGGGCAGGTCGACCTTGATGGGCGCTTCGCGCGCGTCGAACTTCTCGGGGTGGAGGACCTGCTCGGTCGACTGCGGTGGGTCACCGAACGCGGCGTCGACCGCCGCCCAGTCGCCGCTCATCTGGATGCGACCGACGAACTGCGTTCCCTGGACCGCCGAGAAGATGAGCTGTGCCTGGACGATCGGCGGGATGCGGTTCAGCGCCTGCTGCGCCTCCGGATCGGACGAGGACTGGATGACCTCGGTCAGTTCCTCGGGTGTGAGGTTCTGCTGCAGCCAGTACGTCATGACGACGTAGGCATCGCCCTCGACGAGCGCCTGGCGCGCGAGCGCCTCGTCGGTCTCGTCCTCGAGCCCGTCGGTGATCGCCTCCAGGTCGAAGTTCTGGTCCTGGAGCGCGTGGTCGTACTCGTGCGAGTAATAGACCTCCTCGACCGGACCGACGTCGCCCGCCTTCGACACGACGTAGAGCTTCTTGCGGACCGGGTCGTACAGGCCGGCCACCTGGCTCTCGAGGAGGTCGATATAGACGTCCTTGAGCTTCACGTCCTTCGCCAGCAGGCCGAGCCCGTGGTACAGCCGCTCGTCCGCGGCGACCTCCTCGGGCGGGTAGTCCTCGTCGAACGAGGTTCGGATGACGTCGGTGATCTCCTCGGGCGACACGATCGTCGGCTCGATGGGCGTCTTCTCCTCGAGGCCTCGCAGCGCGCGGACCTGGTCGTTGATCTCTGCGTTGACAGCCGGCAGGTCGACGGAACCCTGGGCAGTCGGCGAGGCGCCCGACGACGCCGATGGGGAGGACGCAGCGGATGGGCTCGGTGCGGAGCTGGGCGGCGGGGTGGCATTGCCACACGCGGACGCCACGACGGCGAGCGCGGCCGTGACGGCGAACGCACCGAGGCCCCGCGGGAAGGTTCGATCCATGACTCGATCGTACACGCGATGGCGGTCGTGACCGACCCGTACGGTCGGTATCGCTTTCTTAATCGGATGGCGTCTCGACCCGCAATCCGGGCGCCGTAGCTTTTGGTCCGGACGAACCCTCAGGGTTCCATCCTCCCTCCCTCCGACCGGGGGCGCCGATTGGGCAGGCGCCCCCGGTCTTTTCGTGCCGGTCGCGCCGTGTCGGCGATGAGCGCCGACGAAGGGCCGTGTGTCAGAATCCGCCCCGATGGAACTGACCTGGTATGGCCGGACGTGCGTCCGGATGCGCGGCAAGGAAGCCGTCGTCGTCGCCGATCCCTATCAGTCGGTCGTCGGGCCGACGGGGCGAGGGATCACCGGCGACATCGTCACCTTCAGCCACCCCGACGATGCCCCGGTCGCACGCGGCAAGCCGAAGGGCAAGCTGTCGCGCGACGGCACGACCCTCATCCCGACCAGCCTCGAATCGGCGTTCGTCCTCGACGGGCCCGGTGAATACGAGGTCAAGGAGGTGCTCGTCACCGGCGTCCGCACCTATCGCGACGACGCGCGCGGCGCCGAGAACGGCAAGGGCGTCTCGTTCGTGGTGGAGGTCGACGGCGTGCACACGATCCACCTCGGGGAGATCGGTCACTTGCTCTCGGAGGAGAAGGTCGGCGATATCGGCACGGTCGATATCGCGTGCGTTCCGATCGGCGGCGTCCTGACGCCGACCAAAGCCGCGGCGCTGATCGCCCAGCTCGACCCGAAGATCGTCGTCCCGATGAGCCTGTGCGATGACGACGCTGACTGCGCCGAGGCGCTCAAGAAGTTCTTCCACGAGATGGGCGCCGAGCCCGTCACCCAGCCCAAGGTGTCGGTCACGGCATCCAGCCTGCCGGACGAGACGATGACGGTGCTCCTCGAGTCGAGGGGCAAGCAGACCTAGCGACGTCCTGTCGGGCCGAGCGGCGCGTCGTCGATCCC
>DATHTG010000197.1:0-6128 GCA_035463515.1 Candidatus Limnocylindrales bacterium | reverse complement strand
CGACTTCACACGCGCCGCCCGCCAGCAGGAGGTGCTGTCGGGCATCCGCGACCGGATCGTGTCCGGCGGCTTCATCGACGACCCGATCGGCCTGCTCCGCGCACTCGGCAAGACGATCACGACCAACGTGCCTCGCAAGGTGCTCCCGGACATGGCCGACGCGATGTCGCGGATCGGACGCGAGGACACGTTCCGTGCCGTCATCTCGTCGCCCCTCGTGTCGTCGGGTTACGACGCCCGCGGGTCGATCCAGAAGCCGAACACCAAGCGCATCACGGCGCTCGCCGAGGCGATCTTCCCGGAGAGTGGGACGGCGCCCGCGGAGAAGTACCGGGTCGGTAAGGGTGCGGGAGGCAAGGTGACCAGCGGCGGCATCGGCGGCTGCGGCTCCGCCCCGAAGCCCAAGCCGAAACCGACTCCGAAGGCCACGCCCAAGCCGACACCGAAGCCCACGCCCAAGCCGACCGCGAAGCCCACGGCGACGCCGGAACCCACGCCCGAGCCGACCCCGGAGCCGACGCCAGAGCCGACGCAGGCCCCGGGCGGCTAGCGGTACGTTCGGGGGAGTGGCACATGCCACATCGTGGGTGGCACCCTACGCGCATGTCCACGCCGGTCCGCCGGTCGCGTCTCGTCGCTCTGCTGCTGGTCGTCGTCGTGGCGACCGGTCTGGCAACGAGCGCGTCCGCGGCGACGCCGCCACTTCCCGCCTGCAGGGTCGCGGACGTCCTGACGAAGTACCGTGCCTACTCGCACTGGCATCGATCGCTGCTCGACATCCGCTACCGCTTGGCGAGCACGTACAAGCCGGGCGATCTGCGTTCGACCTCGCTTGCTGGGTTGAATGGCGGCTACTACGTCCGCCGGCATGTCATCGCCGACCTCAAGGCGATGGCCTCCGCCGCTCGCGCGGCGGGTGCGCGGCTCGCCGTGCAATCGGCGTTCCGGAGCTACACGACGCAGAAGTCGACCTTCGCGTACTGGGTCCGCGTCCACGGCTATGCCACGGCGCTCAAGGAGAGCGCGCGACCCGGGCATAGCGAGCACCAGCTCGGCACGACCCTCGACTTCCGCGCCTACAACGGCCGCGCTCCCTGGGACTACTCCGACTGGGCCACGACGAAGGCGGGAGCCTGGTTGAAGAAGAATGCCTGGAAGTACGGCTTCGTCATGCCCTACCCGAAGGGCAAGACGAGCGTCACCTGCTACCAGTACGAGCCGTGGCACTTCCGCTACGTCGGTCGGACGCGTGCCCGGACGATCCAGCAGAGCGGGCTCACGCTGCGCCAATTCCTGTGGCGAGAGCAGAACATGACGGCGACGCCGACGCCCACGCCCACGCCGACGCCCACGCCCACCGCCACACCGGCGCCGACACCCGCGCCGACGGAGACCCCCACGCCGACGGAGACCCCCACGCCGACGCCCGACTCTGGAGGCTGACCGGAAACCGCGGTAGCATCCGGACCCGATACGTCCGTCACGTCCCGCGCTCGAGTGACTGCCTGTGACCCTGCCCACCCTCATCCTCAACCCCGACGGCTCCACCGCTGACGCGAACACGGCTGCGCTCGAGCTGCTGCGTCTCACGCTCGACGAGCTCCGCGCGCTGCCACCAGGCGCCTTGTCGCCCGAGGCGCCGGACCCGGCCGCCGATGAGGCGTTCCGCGAGGAGTGGAAGCGCCAGGGATCGCCGGATCTCAGTGGCGAGGGGACGATCCGTCGCCTCGATGGGTCGGAGGTTCGCGTGAAGTTCGGGATCACGCCGACCGATGACGGGCGGTTCGTGGCGATCATGGAGGAGGTCGCGACCGCGGTCGAGGCGCCGCCGGTCCTCTACACGGCCGGCCAGGTCCTCGCGCACTGGCGCGCGGCCGAGCGCCGGCTCGCGGAGATCCCCGAAGGCTCGGCCGAGTGGCAGGCCGTCACGCGCGAGATCGAGACATTCCGCTCGCGGTACCACGCACTGTTCGATCGCTGAGGAGCCGCTGAGCGGCGTCCACGACGTCCGCGACCGGTACGTCGACCCGACCGACCTCTCCGTCGGGGACGCCCGTCCCGACGATCACGTGCCGACCCGCGCCGCGGGGCGCCCATCTTGCGGGATCCGATGCGCTGAAGACCGCGACACTGTCCGAGCCGATCGCGGCCGCGAGGTGCGACACGCCGGTGTCGTTGGTCACGACGATGTGCGCCGCCTCGACGAGCCCGGCGAGGGCGCCGAGGCTCGTGCGACCCGCCAGGTCCGCCGCGCCAGCGTGCATCGTCCTGGCAACGGCCGCTGTCACATCCGCCTCGCCCACCGTTCCAGTCAGCAGGATCCCCAGACCGTCCGACGCGAGGGTGTCGGCGACCTCGGCAAAGCGCTGCGCAGGCCAGCGCCGATCCGGGCGGCTGCCGCCCGCGTGGATGACGGCGAACGGACGACCGGCGATCCCAGCCGCGGTCAGGAGATGCTCGGCGTCATCGCGATCCGCGGCCATGACCGGGAACTCGAGGTGGTCGTCCCCGGCTGCCTCGAGCGCTGTGGTGAGGGTCAGCAGCCGATCGATCTCGTGGCCCGTCGCCGGGTAGGGGACCCACACGTCCGCGGGATCGTCGCGTGGCGTCCCGTGTGGCGCCCCCCCCGCGATGCCGTGCGGCACGAACCCAGCGAGGCGTCTCGCGGCGAGAAGCGCCGCGAACTCGTTGATGACCAGCCCGTTGCCCTGAAGCTGCACCACGAGGTCGAAGCGGCGCTCCTGCATCGCCGCCAGGAACGCGGTCGTCCGCCGCGGATCGACGGGGACCTCGGGGATGCCCGGGAACCCGGGGAACTCGATCAACTCGTCGAGGTAGGCAGGGAACCGCCGTACGAGCTCCTGTGCCCAGGGCAGCCCGATCAGCGCGATGTGGGCATCAGGGAAGCGCGCACGAAGCGCGCGGAATGTCGGGACGGCACACAGCATGTCGCCCAAGGCCAGGGCACGGATCAGCGCGATCCTCATCATCGCGCGAGGACGGGCACGCCTCCGCGGGTCGTGGTCCGGGCGGTTCGCCGTTCCGACATGCCGGTCTCGCGGGCGAGCTCGAGGATGGCATCGACGATGTCGGTCGGTTCGACCCCATGCAGGCAGCGGTTATGGCCGAGCGGGCAGACGCTGCGACGGCAGCCCTTGCACGGAACATCGACCGAAAGGACCCGGTTGGGGACGGCCCACGGCGTGTGTTGGACATTCGTCAGCGCGTAGAGATCGACCACAGGCGTGCCGACCGCGGCGGCGATGTGGGCGGGCAGCGAGTTGTTGGTCAGGAGCATGGGAGCGACCGCCACCACGGCTGCCAACTCGGCGGTGGTCAGCTGCCCGGCGAGTGAGATCCCGAGGCCGTCAGCGCCTGCCCGAACGTCCTCGACGAGTCGTCGCTCCGACCGGCTGCCGGTCAGGACGATCGGCCAGTCGGTTCGCACGCCAAGCCGCCGGAGGACCTCAGCGAGGCGGTCCGGTGGGTACCGGCGAGACGGAGCGGTCGCGCCAGGGTGGACCAGGAGCCAGGGATCGCGCGGCCCGATGCCGAGGTAGGCGAGGCGTTCTCGGATGGCCCGGCTCGCGACGTCGGGGACATGCAGGGAGAGGTGCTCATCGGACGTCTCGATCCCGACGTGCGCGAGCAGGTCGAGCTGCCGGCGAACCTCATGGCGGAGTGGCTGGTCCGTCTCGGGGTCCGGCACCCAATCGGTCAGCAGCTCATACGGGTTCTCATGGCAGTGCGCGAGACGGCGCGGGATATCGGCGAGGTACGCCATCATCGCGGCCGGCAGGGGACTCTGGCTATGGACGGTGAAGATCGCCGCAGCGTCGAACCGCTCGGCCCGGAGGCGCTCGATGAACGCGGCATCGCGACCCGGGTCGACGACACCTGGGGTCGCCTTCATCCACGGCGCGTCGTAGACGATGACATCGTCGATCTCTGGGAGGAGCTCCGCGACGGCCGCGCCGCTGGCCGACGTCAGGAGCGTGAGCCGCTCGGGCCGGATCGCGCGGAGCGCGCGCAGCGCAGGCGTGGTCATCACGACGTCGCCCGCCGCATCGAGCCGCACAGCGAGGATGCGCTTGAGACCGATCCACGGAGCGACGCGCGCCGCGCGCGGCGGCACGACGTACTCTGCGGCGCCCGCTCCGGTCATCGCGTCGCGACGGGCTCGGCGGTCCGGGCGCGACGGATGATCCCTGTCGTCGACCGGTCGTCGACGAGCGGCAGGATCTGGACGGAGCCACCGAGGCGCTCGACGAGACCGGCCTCCGGCAGGGACTCGCGGCTGTAGTCGCCGCCCTTGGCGAAGACGTCGGGACGGACGGCTTCGATCAGCTGCTCGGGGGTGTCGGTGTCGAACGCGACGACGTTGTCGACGCAGCTCAGTGCCTCGAGCACGAGCAGTCGGTCATCGAGGCCATTGATCGGGCGGTCGGCTCCCTTCAGGCGGCGGACGCTGGCGTCGCTGTTCACCGCGACGATCAGTACGTCGCCCAGGCCCTTCGCCCGGTCGAGGTACGTGACGTGGCCGCGGTGAAGGATGTCGAAGCAGCCGTTGGTGAAGACGATCCGGCGACCTTGCGTTCGATACACGTCGGCGAGCCGCCGCAGCTCCTCGGGGCCGTCCAGGCGCTTGCCCCCGAGCGACAATGCGCCGATGAGGTCCTGGGACGAGCAGATCGCCGTCCCGGGCTTGCCGACGACGATGGCCGCCGCGGTCGATGCCAGCTCCGCCGCCTCCGGCGTAGTGGCGCCGCTCGCCAGGGCAAGTGCCAGCGTCGCGATGAACGTGTCGCCACCACCCGCCGCTTGGGCATCGGTCCGTGGACGGGCATACGTCCGGTACGGCGGGGCATCCTCCTCGAAGACGATGACCCCCTCGGCGTCGATCGTCACCGCGACGATCCGTGCCCCGGTCGCCTCGAGCAACCGCTGCCCATTCCCGGCGATCTGCCCGACGCGAAGCTTCGTCCCGCGCTGGTCGGGCTCGCCAAGGAGCCCGATCGCCTCGAGGTAGTTCGGCTTGACCGCGGTCACGTCCAGACGGCGATACCGGCGAAGGTCCCGGGCGTCGACGACGAGCGGCTTGGGCGATCGCGCCTGCAGGTCACGAAGCGCCGCGAGGAGCCTCGTGCTGACGACACCGTAGTCATAGTCCGACACGATCACCACATCTGCGCGCTCGTGCGCGGCGACGAGGGCGTCGATGAGGCGGTCCTCGGCCGCAGCGTCCAGCGGGTCGGTCAGCCCTCGATCGATCCGGACGACCATCTGGTCGCCGGCGAGGATGCGCTCCTTGGCGAGGGTCATGCGACCCTGTTCGGCGATGACGCCGTCGGCGTCGACACCGGCGCGTCGGAGTGCGGCCCGAAGTCGATCGCCCTCATCGTCGTCGCCGACGATCGACACGAGGGAGGCGCGGGCTCCGAGCGCGGCCAGGTTCACCGCGGTGTTCGCCGCCCCACCAGGAGCGTCGTCCTGGCCGGTCACCGCGACGATCGGCACCGGCGCCTCGCGCGAGAGCCTGTTGGCGTCGCCGCGCACATAGCTGTCGAGCATCGCCTCGCCGATGACGAGCGCGTTGACCTGCCGGAAGTCGCGCACGCGCCCCGCGATGTCGGCGATCACGAGGCCACCTCGGATGGAGCGTCTGCGACGTCCGCCACGGTGATCCGTGCGGCGGCGGCGATGTCGGGAACGGCGTGATCGGGCTGCGCCTCCGGTGGATACGTCGAGACACGCCGCCATTCAGGTCCGACCAGGATCGTGCGGCAGCCGGCCGCGCGTCCTGCCGCCATGTCCATCCATGTGTCGCCGATGAACCAGCAGTCCTCCGGACGCACGCTGAGCTGCGCGGCGGCATCGCGGATCATGCCGGCGGCAGGCTTGCGGCACTCGCAGTCGATCGCGTACTCGTTTATCCCTTCGGGAAGGTGAGGACACGCCCAGAAGCCGGCCCACGTCCCACCCAGCTCCTCGACGATCGCCTTGAGATGGGACGACACCGCGGCCAGATCCTCCATCGTGAAGTAGCCGCGCGCGACGCCAGACTGGTTCGTGGCGATCGCGATGGGCCAGCGGCGCTCCGCCCAGGTTTCGAGCGCCTCGCGTGCACC